>NZ_JBOGCC010000331.1:0-3304 GCF_051656525.1 Clostridium sp.
CTTGTTCTTGCTTCTTGAAGTATATTCATATTATTCTCTCCTTTCGTTTTGATATGTTTATTATACCATAGTTTGTCGAATATAGTCAATAATTATTTTACATTTTAACTATATCTTTAAAAAGATTACTACCTTACATAATCACCCACATGTAATGAATTTCACGCTGTAGAGTATAAAAATGTTGAAATATAGCGATTTATGTTGACAAATAATTAATATTGTGATATAATCTTAGTATAAACTACTAGCAAAGGTGGTGAAAACTATGAAAGGATTAATAACAGGAGAAGATGAAAAATGATGTTTATGGATTAAATGAAAAATTAATAGAAGTATTTGAATGGTACAAGGATATCAATGAAGAAAACTCAGAGTTAGATATAAGTTATGAAAATGCGTTTGAAGGTGACTATGGTGATTTTTACGAGTTGGATTTAGATTATGAGTTAAGTGAGAGAAATATATACTCTGATAACTGGCTTGATGATATAGATTACTCTAAGATAGAGTTAAATAGTAATAGGAGAGAAGAAGTTACACACAACTTCAGATTTAGTCCACAAAAAGTTGCAAAAATATTTAGATTTTATAATTGGAGAGATCCATATTCTAACGAAGAAATGGTAAATTATGTTGAAAATGGCCAATATGAAATAGACCTTAGAAACTATGTAGAATTAGACTGCAAACCAGGTAAGGACAATATACATACATCTACAATGTTAAGAAGTGTGTTTGATGAAAGGGTATATGACATTTGGGGAGATACTATAACTAGATCGGGTCAATATATTGCAGCAAAGGAAAATATGGTATTTAAATGTAATGAATGTGGAGGACAATTCATAAAAGAAGGAGTGGAAGTATACAGAGGTTCGGGATGTCCAAAATGTCATAAAAAATGGTCAAAGGGAGAGAAGGTTGTTGAAACAATACTTAAAAAACTAGATATAGAATATACAAAACAAGACAGTGATGGGTGTAAAAGTCCTACTACTGGTAGACCGCTACCATACGACTTTGTAATACCAAATAGAGGTTGTGTACTATATGTAGAAGTAAATGGTAAACAACATTATGAACCTGTTAACTATTTTGGAGGAGAAGAAAGTTTTAAAAAAATTGAATATAGAGATAATATTAAAAAATCATATGCAAATAAAAATGGAATATATGTAGAGTTAGATTATAGGGAGCATGATGTGAAGTTACTTCAACAAAGGATTGAAAATGGCTTGCTCCCACTATTAGATAGGGGTGATAAATAATGGCTGTTGCGAATGGACTTTTCAGAGGAGAGGTAGATGGTAAGACAATTACGGACTACTTGGGCAAAGTTAAATATGAGGTTGATGATTTCGAACAAAGAAAAAAAATAGTAGAGGGCATATTAAATTTAGACCATATAGGCTCAAAAGATGGTTTCTGGGTGGAAGTGTGGGATATGGGCATTTGTAAAACCGCATTAAATAAAGAAGATGCGTTATGGACAGATACAAATGTAGCCCAGGCACTCGAGAGTATGGGAACATACTTGATAACAAAGAGTGAGAATAAAAATAGATATAGTAGACCTAAAGAAGTTTCAATGTTCGAGGATTACTCAGGAGACTGTATAAAAAATGACAAGAACTATAGATTAGCTCCTCCAGATGATATTACAAGCAGTGATTATTCACCTAGAAAGATATTTAGCAAGGATTATAACTATTATAAGGATGTATTGTATCCAAAGTATATAGATAGAATTAAGTTAAAAGTATCAGAGGACATGAAAAATATATATGGATATCATGATGGCTCGTTTGATGACTTTTCTTGTGGCAGGTTGATGACCGAAGAAAAATGGAATAATTTAAGGCGATTGGAATTGCAAAAAGTTAAATTCTTACTAGATGCCAAACCTAATTTAGAAGAATTGAAAAGGCAAAATAAGATGATAAGAGAAGGTGGAGGAGCGCTTTATCTTAAAAGAGATGGCGATGATGTCATTAAAGCGATTGAAATATATAAATATGATTTTATAAATAGGACAATTCCATGCAATAGACAGCTTGAAAAAATGGGCATCAATAATATGGAAATAAAAGCAATAGAATATAAGCACTTGTATAAAAAAAGAACAAAAAACTGTGGTGTTGGAGTAAAACATGTTGTAAATACGCTTGGTGACACAAAGGGATATATGATAGATTGTAAGCTTGCTTATAATAATAGAGTATGTATAGATGCAGGAAAGATAAGTGCAAATAGAAATATATTAGATCATGTAGACTACACGAATCTAAAGCATATAGAAGCGATATTGTATATGCAAGGTGAAGACATAAGCTATGAGAATGATATGAGTATTATTGCATATGATATAACTAAAGCAATAAAAGAACTTAGAGATTGTGGGAAATTGGATGATAAAGATCTTTATATAATAGAAGGAATTAGACATAGGATTACACAAGAGCAAATAGCTAGTGAATTAGGAATAAATGAGCGTACAGTAAGAAGAAGAATAGGTGGAATTGTTGACAAAATAAAAAATTTTTGGTAAAATGTCCGGTTTACCGAAAATAAGGACAATGTATTATACGGGGGTTGAAAAAAAATTAATATTAAATAACACCTGTAAGTTAAGAGTGAGCAAGTATAATTATACCAATTAGGTTTATACAATGAGTGAGTACTATCTCACTCTTATTTTTTATTAAAATTTTAAAACACAATATAGGAGAGATTGAGAAAATGAAAACACAAGAAGTTGTACAAAGAGTTACTAAAATAATGAATGCCAAGAATATAGCTGCAAATCAAAAGACTACTAGAGAATTTTTAGATTCTTTAGAGGAAGTTGTTGATAACGCTATATTAAAAGGAGATTCAGTTGTTCTATTTGGAGTTAAGTTATCTACTAAGGAACAAAAAGGTAGAGAGGGAACTATACACTTAGGGAATAGAAAAGGTGAGGCTTATACGTCTCCTGATAAGATAGTGCCTGTGGCGAAGTATATGAAGTCTAAGAAGGACAAGTTAACTAAAGAGGTATAATATATCAAGTTGACTAAGCCAGCACGCTTAGGGGCGTTTTAAATGACTCTGAGTGGTATTGTGAGAGGGTGGCTTCCTCTCTTTAATATGAGCTGAGTGGCTCAAGTGGTAGAGCGCTTAAAAAAAGAAGAATACATACATTAGTGAGAGATTGCAAGTTCGAATCTTGCCTCAGCTCCCAGTAAATTTATGAGTAGATATCTCGTAGACAAAATCCTTCTTGAACTCGCACCAAGAGGTTAATAAATTGTGTGAGATT
>NZ_JBOGCC010000332.1:0-1101 GCF_051656525.1 Clostridium sp.
GCCATAAGTAAAAGCTAAATCCAATATTTTTAAGATCTTTTCCATAATAGATAAATCTTTTTCTTTCAAACTTCTCAAAAGGATTAACTATGATATTTCTTGTCATCTCTTTGTCACTATTTAAATACTCAGCCGTATATGGACATGACTTTTTATCCACTGGTAGTCCATCCTCTAAACGCTTTCTGTAGTAACTTATATAATCAGCTTTAACCTTTTCAAAATCAGCTTCTCCATCTTTTTCAAGGTTTTTAATTAAAGCTAATATAAATATTATTTTATACGAAAGGCTGTAACTTCCCTCCTCTATAAACTCCCAAAAATCATCTAAGATAGTAGTTTCATCTCTTTTTTTCAGATTTTTTAAAATTCGTATCTCTTCAACTCTTTCAGGTTTAAATTTATAATAATTAACTCTTCCTAATTTAGTTGAATAATCAGGAACTATTTCTCCTTTTTTTATCCAAGCAGTTATAGTATCTGTAGAAAGAAATAACTCTCTAGCAAGTTCTTCAGAACTTATATAATCTCCATAGATACTTTCAAAAGTTTCTATATCAACCTCTTGTAAATCAATCTCTTTTTCCAAAAGATGTTCCAGGTAAATCATCTCTCCATTCCAAGATCTAACTCCTGTTAGAACATCTCCAAAAGGTGAGTACAACGGATTTTTAAAAAGTGAGTTAGCTGTCCAAGGTACCGATGAAAAAGAGTAGTTATCAACTACATCTATAAGATATAGTGCTTCCTTATTCTCAGCTCTTCGTGTTCCTCTTCCCAGTTGTTGATAATAGATTACTTTTGACATTGTAGGCCTAGCCATAACTATTACAGAAGTTTTTGGAGCATCCCACCCTTCTGATATAAGTTGACATGAAGTAAGAAATCTAATCTCTCCATTTAAATACTTCTCAATATTTTTTTGTGAATCTCTATCTTTTCCAGAAACTGCAGCAGCACTTATACCTCTTTCATTAAGTAGTTTTGCCATCATAGATGCATGAGCTACATTAACACAAAATACTATTCCCTGTTTTGTAGAAAGTCCATCTACATCTTTTCCAAAGTATTTATCAATTGTATCAGCTATAAGTTCATTTC
>NZ_JBOGCC010000333.1:0-6370 GCF_051656525.1 Clostridium sp.
TTAAGGCTTCATCCATATCATGAGTTACAAAGATTATAGTTTTATTTAATTCGTGATTTAAGTTTAATAATTCGTCTTGAAGGGAAGTTCTAGTTATAGGATCTAAAGCACTAAATGGCTCATCCATTAAGATTATATCCGAATTAGTTGCAAAAGCTCTAGCAACACCAACACGTTGTTGTTGGCCACCACTAAGCTCTGATGGATATTTGTTTAAGAATATTGAAGGGTCTAAGCCTACCATTTCCAAAAATTCAATTGTAGATTTATTTATATCATCTAATGAGGTTTCTTTTTTCAGCTTAGGAATAAGTTCGATATTTTCTCCTATAGTTAAGTGTGGGAAAAGACCAGTATTTTGAATTACATAACCTATATTTCGCCTTAGTTTTATAGTATCTTCTTTTGATAGAGGCATGCCATCTATAAAAATTTCCCCAGATGTTGGTGTTATAAGTTTGTTTATAAGCTTTAAGGTAGTGGTTTTTCCACAACCGCTTGAACCTATAAGAACAACAATAGTACCTTTTTCAATGGTTAAAGATATATTATCTAAAATTATTCTAGTTCCTAATTTTTTTCTTACATTTCTAATTTCTATCATAAATCCCCCTTTAGTTAAATAAAAAATTTATTTAACCAAGTTAATCATACCATATATTGGTATAAAATGAGTGAGATGTTCGAAATATTAGGAAATAAATTTAAAAAATAAGTTGAAATTCTTTTTGAATTTCAACTTAATAACAGTTATGATCTAAACACTACTTCTTCTCTTGAGAACATATATTTTGTTGCAAGTATAGCTAAAATTAAATAAATTATATTCCAGAAGAATACTATTCCAACGTGATTAAAATTACTTATACCAACCATAAATTCCTTCATAAGTGCAACTGAGTTTGCAATTGGAAGATGGAAAACAAATGATGATATATCTTTAGCATCCATAAACATAGGAATGTAAGAAATTATCATTATAGGAGTAATAACACCGGATAGATATGTTCCCGCTTCTTTAGTTGATCTTGCAAATATGCTGATACTTATTTGAATTGCACAGATTGCAAGTAAAAGTATTAGTAGTAGAAATACCATTAAAATTATAGATTCAAAGCTTAACTCAAATGAAAGCCCAGTAGAACCTTCATGACCTCCCATACTAGCCATAGATTTTATAAAACCTTGAAGTCCAACATACATGGAGATTAAACTTGCTATCATAGTTAATGCTGATACTACGCTTATGGCAATTATTTTACCAAATAAAAGTGAGTTTCTATCACAAGAAGTTGAAAGAAGTGGCTCAAATGTATTTCTTTCTTTTTCACCAGCACCTAAATCAGCTGCAATTCCTAGGATAGGAGCAAACATAAATACAATAATAAGTGATGGCATCATTCCACCTAAAGTTCTTGCCATTGGATTTACTTCTTCACCATCAAGAGAGGCATTAGATTTTATGTTTAATGAAATTGGCTTTAGGATAGAAGTATCAATGCCTTGTGCTTTAAGCCTATCACTAACAATATTATCTTCAAGACCAGAAATTAAACTTTCCACAAAGGATAGTGCAATTGAGGAATTGTTAGATGAATCATCGTATAAAATATCTAAATTTGGATTTTTTCCTTCCTTAATATTCGTATCAAAATTTTTAGGAATATCTATAATAAGTTGTAAATCACCATCTTTTAGAGCTTGTCTAGGGTCTTCAGGTGATTCAAAAGTTACATTTTTTTGAGATTGTAATAAGTTATGGATTGAAGAAGTTTTTTCACCAGTTAAGGCTATTTTTATTTCTTCAGAAGCACTTTTCATAGAGGTCTCCATGCCATACCCCATTAGTTTATACATAACAGGAAAAAGAATTATAGGTAAAATAATTGTGAAAAGGACAGTCTTTTTATCTCTAAAAATATCCTTAAGTTCCTTTTTTAAAACTACTAAAAAACTATTCATTATAGCTACCTCCTACTAAAGAAACAAAAACATCTTCTAAATCATTATTAGAATATTTTTCTTTAAGGTCTAGAATTGATGAATTTTCTAAAAGAACACCTTTATTTATAATAAGAACTCTATCACAAAGTTTCTCAACTTCTTGCATAGAATGACTTGAGAATAAAACAGTTTTTCCTTCAGCTTTACATTCACGAATGAATTCATGAACAACTCTAACAGCAGTCACATCGAGTCCGGTACAAGGTTCATCAAAAAGCATAACACTAGGGTTATGAATAATAGAACGTGCAATAGAAACTTTTTGCTTCATACCTCTAGAAAACTTAGCTACCCTCTTATCAATATAATCATCCATTCCAAGTTTTCTTGAAAGTTCATCTATTCTTTTGTTAGCAGCTTTATCACTTATACCATAAAGATTTGCAAAGTAGAGAATATTTTCTCTTGCAGTAAGTCTATCATAAAGACCTACATCACCACCAAAAAGAATTCCGATTTCGCATCTAACATCTGTTGGTTTTTCTTTAGCAGAAATATTATTTACAAAAATATCTCCAGAAGTTATCTTTAGCATGGTAGAAATCATTCTAAGAGTTGTAGTTTTTCCAGCACCATTTTCTCCAAGCAAGCCAACAACCTCACCTGGATTAACGTTGAAAGAAAGACCATTAACTACAATATCTTTTTTAAATGATTTAGTTAGATTTTTAATTTCAATCATAAATTTACCCCTTTGTTATAATTTCAAATATAAGGGAATTATACCATAATATTAAAAAGAAGAGGGGAGAAATGAAAATTTAATAGAGATGTATATTTTGTAGATAATTAAAGAAATTCCTTGACATGTAAAAAACCATAAATTACAATTAATAAAAAGAATAAAATTTAGAGTTAAGGTACACTTTAAATTGGTCCCGTGAGGCCAGAAAGGAAGTATGCACTATGTTAGTTACAGTTTTAGGTAATATCATAGAATTGTCTTTGAAGGTTAATTTAAATATTGAACATATAAGGATAGTAAAGAGAGCGATTTAAAGTATAAAAACGGTCTCTTTATTGTCCTTTTTATTTTATTAAAATGAACTTTAAAGTGTATTTTTAGCTTCAAACATATATATTTTGAAGGAGGGCTTAAGCATGAAAGCGAAGCTTATATTAGAAAATGGTATGGTTTTTGAAGGTAAATCATTTGGATACCTTAAGGAAAGTGTTGGAGAAGTAGTATTTACAACTGGTATGACAGGATATCAGGAAGTGTTAACAGACCCATCGTATTATGGGCAAATAGTAACTATGACATATCCTTTAATAGGGAATTATGGAATAAATCTAGAAGATATGGAGTCAAAAAATCCACAAGTAAGAGGATTCATAGTTAGAGAAAAATGTACAATGCCAAACAACTTTAGATGTGAATTAACTTTAGATGATTATTTAAAGCAGAATAAGATAATAGGTTTAGAAGGAATAGATACAAGAGCATTAACAAAAGTTTTAAGAAATAGTGGAACAATGAGAGGAATCATTGCATTAGAGAATTCTACTTTAGAAGAAGTTAGAGACAGATTAGAAGCTTTTAGTAATAAAGAAGCAGTAGAAATAGTTTCAACTAATGAAAAATATGTAATTGAAGGAAATGGAAAACATATTGCAGTAGTTGATTATGGAATAAAACAAAATATAATAAGAAACTTTAAAAAGAGAGGCTGTAAGATTTCAGTCTTCCCAGCAAGAACAACAGCAGAAGAGATCTTAGAGGTAAATCCAGATTTAGTATTTTTATCAAATGGCCCTGGGGACCCAGAGGATTTAGATTATGCTATTGAAATGATAAGAAACCTTACAGGTAAAAAGCCAATAGTGGGAATTTGCTTAGGACATCAATTATTAGCCTTAAGCTTAGGTGGAACTACAACAAAGCTTAAGTTTGGACACAGAGGATGTAATCACCCAGTTAAAGATTTAGAGACAGGAAGAGTTCATATTACGGCACAAAATCATGGATATGTTGTAGAAGAGTTACCAGAAGATGTTGAAGTAACACATGTAAACATAAATGATAAAACAATTGAAGGATTAAAGCATAAAACATTACCAATATATTCAGTACAATTCCATCCTGAAGCATCAGCAGGACCACAAGATTGTGAATATATATTTGATAGATTTTTAGAATTTGCACTATAGGATTAAGGGAGGAAGTTATTATGCCATTAAATAAAGATATTAAAAAAGTTTTAGTTATAGGTTCAGGTCCAATTATTATAGGTCAAGCTGCTGAGTTTGATTATTCAGGAACACAAGCATGTCAAGCTTTGAAAGAAGAAGGAATGGAAGTTGTTTTAATAAACTCAAATCCAGCAACAATAATGACAGATAAAGAAGTTGCAGATAAAGTTTATTTAGAGCCATTAACATTAGAGTTTGTTGAAAAAGTTATAGCTAAAGAAAGACCAGATAGTTTAATTGCAGGAATGGGTGGTCAAACAGGATTAAACTTAGCAGTTGATTTATATGAAGCTGGAATTTTAGAGAAATATAATGTAAAAGTAATTGGAACATCAATAGCATCTATCAAAGAAGGTGAAGATAGAGAGTTATTTAGAGATATGATGAATAGAATAAATGAGCCTGTAATTCAAAGTGAAATAATAACAGACTTAGAAGCTGGAATGGAGTATGCAAGTAAAATTGGATATCCTGTTATAGTAAGACCTGCATATACACTAGGAGGAACTGGTGGAGGAATTGCAGATAATGAAGCAGAGCTAAAAGAAATTTTAGAATCAGGATTACAGTTAAGTACAATAGGTCAAGTTTTAGTTGAGAAATCAGTTAAAGGATGGAAAGAAGTAGAGTATGAAGTAATGAGAGATTCATATGGAAACTGTATTACAGTATGTAACATGGAAAATATTGATCCTGTTGGAATACATACAGGAGATAGTATAGTTGTTGCACCATCTCAAACTCTTTCAGATAAAGAATATCAAATGCTTAGAACTGCATCAATAAATATAATAAATGCAGTAGGAATAGAAGGTGGATGTAATGTTCAGTTTGCATTAAACCCTCATAGCTTTGAGTATGCAGTAATTGAAATAAATCCAAGAGTTTCAAGATCATCAGCATTAGCATCAAAAGCTACAGGATATCCAATAGCAAAACTTGCAGCTAAGATTGCATTAGGATATGGATTAGATGAAATTAAAAATGCAGTAACTCAAAAAACATATGCTTGTTTTGAGCCAACATTAGACTATGTAGTATGTAAAATACCAAAATGGCCTTTTGATAAATTCTTTAGTGCAGATAGAGCACTTGGAACTAAGATGATGGCAACAGGAGAAATAATGGCAATAGGTTCTAACTTTGAGCAAGCATTCTTAAAAGGAATAAGAAGCTTAGAGATTGGAAGATATTCATTAGACTTTAAAAAGTTTAGAGATTTAAGTATTCAAGAGCTTAAAGAGAGAGTTGTAACTCCTGATGATGAAAGAATATTTGCTTTAGCAGAAATGCTTAGAAGAGATTATAGAGTAGAAAAAGTTTCTGAAATAACAGGAATAGATAAATTCTTTGTAGAAAAAATTAAATGGATAGTTAATGAAGAACAAAGATTAAAATTAAGCCATATAGAAAATTTAGATAAAGAATGGTTATTAAACTTAAAGAAAAAAGGTTTTTCAGATAAGGCAATAGCAGATTTCTTAAATGTATGTCCAGAAGATATAAATAGATTAAGAGAAATATGGAACATTAAACCATCATATAAAATGGTTGATACATGTGGAGGAGAATTTGAAGCATTATCACCATACTATTACTCAACTTATGATCAATATGATGAGGTTGTAGTTTCTAATGATAGAAAGAAAGTAATAGTTATAGGTTCAGGTCCAATCAGAATAGGGCAAGGTGTTGAATTTGATTATGCATCAGTTCACTGTGTTAAATCATTAAGAAAATTAAATGTAGAAACTATTATAGTAAATAATAACCCTGAAACAGTAAGTACAGATTTTGATATATCAGATAAATTATACTTTGAACCACTAACAGAGGAAGATGTATTAAATATAGTTGAAAAGGAAAAGCCAGACGGAGTTATTCTTCAGTTTGGAGGTCAAACAGCTATAAAACTTGCAAACTTCTTAAAAGAAAAGAATATTCCAACACTTGGAACAACTGCTGATCAAATTGATATGGCAGAAGATAGAGAGAAATTTGATGAATTACTTGAAAAGCTTGGTGTAAGTAGACCAAAAGGAAAAGGTGTATGGAACTTAGAAGAGGGATTAGAGGAAGCTAAAGAACTTGGATATCCTGTACTTGTAAGACCTTCATATGTAATTGGTGGTCAAGGTATGGAAATAACTCATGATGATGAGGAACTTAGCTA
>NZ_JBOGCC010000334.1:0-8357 GCF_051656525.1 Clostridium sp.
TTACTAAAGGTTCAATTCCATATTTTTTACATTCATTAAAAATATCTTCATAAAATTTAAGTCCTTTTTCATTTGGAGTCTTTTCATCACCATTTGGGAAAATTCTACTCCATCCAATACTCATTCTATAAACTTTAAATCCCATTTCACTAAAAAGTTTAATATCCTCTTTAAAATTATGATACATATCAATAGCTTCCTTTGCAGGATAAAAATGATTGTCATCAAAGTCTAGCATTTTTATATTTCCTGTTATAACACCAATTCTATCTTTTCCAGCAGGACAAACATCTACATTTGCAAGTCCTCGTAAATCTTCATTATATCCACCCTCACATTGATTTGCAGCAGTTGCACCACCCCATAAAAAGTCTTTACTAAATCCCATTTTAGTCACTCCTTTTCTTTTTTATCTTCTTTAATTATATATATAATTACCTTTTTTTTCAAATTATATATAGAATTTACGTAAAAAACTTACCTCTAAATAAAAATTTGAAGGTAAGTTTTTCATACTATTTTTTTTCACATTTATTACAACATAATCCACTATCAATAATTCTACTTAATTTTTCGTACAATATCTGTTCTAAATGTGTAAGACTTATTATTGTTTTATTTACTTCTTTATTAACAATTAATATTTCTGATATATCATCTGTCTCTGCTAGAACTTTTTGAATTTTTTCTCCTTCTGCATTTAAAACATGGGATATTGCTGCTTCAACTAATGCAATTGATTCTATCACATCACTACATACATCTTTTTCATCTTTCTCTTTTTTCTTTTCGCATATTTTATTATTACATCTATTCATTTTGCATTTTACTTTTTGACTTATCTCTATACAATCACATACAAATATATTATTTCTATCCTTTATAAACATTAAAATCTTTTTTTTCATACACGGATCTGACAGTAAATTTATTATTTTTCCTCTTTTAGATATACTATATTTTCCTATGCATTTCTTTTCCGCTGTTAATACTAAAATCTTATAACATTCTTCACTTAATATTGTTAATATTATTATAGGTGCTACGCTTAGTACACCTTTGATATTTTCCTTTTCAGTTGAATATAATCGTGTTATTTCCAAACTTTTTTTACATAAACTAATCACTTCATTATTCAATGAAATTATTAACTTTTTATTCATACAATCATATGAAATCCCTGTAACTTGTTTTTTATTTAAATTAATTTTTATACAATCTATTTCCTTCATATTTAAATCTAATTTAAATATTCTATCTTCATAAAATATCGATGCTACAAAAAAACATTTTTCATCCCAGTCATAACAAATAACATTATATTCCTTATTTGTATAATATCTTTTTTTTACAATAAAAAATTCATTTACCTTAATTATTTCTAGTTTATTTTTTATTGTATAAAAATAATTTTCTCCATCAAAAGCTATATATGTTATCTCATTATCAATTGCTATTGCTACATGCTTACATGTATCTATACTTTTCATAAAATCTCACCTCTTACATAATATTACTTTATTATATGCAATTTTATATTAAAAGTACCTAATTCAATATTTTCTTCTCCTTTCTGCATTATTCTATACACATTTTTTTATAAGATAACATAAAATATATTAAATAAACTATTAAAAACTTTAATATTGAAAGGATGATTTTTATGGGAATGCCTATAATAAAACCTAGTGAAATTACTAGAGAACAAGCAATTACTGACATCATTGAATCTATTGCATTAATGGAAGCTGCTTTAAGCCATATTTTAAATGCTGAAGGTGAAAAGATACAATCTGTTGTAGGAACATTAACTCCATCTAACCCAAATGTTATTGCATCATCACCTACTGATTTAATTAATATTAACTCTTCAGTTCAAAAAATGGTTAATACAATTACTATGCTTGAACTAGTTTTGCAAAATAAGTTATCCTCTGTTCATTGTAGTTGTGAATAATATAAATTAAATATAAATCGAGGTGAACAAAATGGCTGATTTGAATGGAAATGCTGTATTTGCAACAACTGGATCTGGAACTTATGCTGATTATATCGCATGGATAGACTTTACAAAAGAATTAGATTTTGTAACTAGTGGTCCTTTAACTGTCTTAAACACTATTCCTGGTGGATATACAGTAGAATTCACAGTTTCTGGTGCACCATTTCCTAATAATCCTATAAATGAAACTTCTATTTGGAGTGCAAAGCCAAGTCAAGTTCCATTTGGTTATTTAGGAAAAGGAACAACTTATAATCTACCTACTGACCCTTTCTTTGCAACTGGAGGTAAGAGCTTTGTTTTTACACTTAGTAACATTATTGTTAAAAAAAATAATATTCCTATTACTGACTATTTATTTATAGTCGCAGATGCTGAGATTACAACCTCTGGAGAAACCTTAAATATTAGTAGTCCTACTGCAAATTGGAATATTTTAGATTTAGTTCCTAATCATAACCCTGTAGAATCCCCAATTGTAACAGGTGTAGGAAGTAACACTTTAAAATTAACTGGTGTAAATTATAATACTGGAACCTATCTTTTCCAATCTTATAATGTAAAAGATATTGTTGTGTCTACTCCCGATTTATTTCCATCTGGAGTTGTTGTAGCATTTGGTATTGTTGTAACTCTGCCACCACCTATTACTAAAGTTGCAAATCCACCACAAGTAGATAACTTGCCTTTAAACTATGTAAAATTCGAAGCATCTTTTACGCCAACTGATTCTACAATTCTATCATATACTCTAACTGATACACTTAGTGAAACTACAGGAATATCCTACATTCCTACAACTTCTTTAACAACACCTAAAACTACTTTAACACAAAATAATATTCCTATTACTATAACTGAAACTGTCACAGGAACAAAAGTTGTATATACAATTAACTCAACAAATTTGATACTAAATACCCCTATTAATATAAGTTTAGTATACCGACTAGATTCTATCCTTCCTATAAATAATATTAAAAATACAATTAGTCTTTTGGGAGAAACTGAAGCAGGCCCAACTCCAACCTTGTATGCCGATGCATCTGTAATTTTAAATTCAGTTTTAAAACCTAAAATTGTTAAAACACCAAATTCACAAGAAGTATTAATTAAAGATGATGAACGTTTCTCCTTTACTATTACAATTTCTGATTTAAAATATGATTTAGCCACTCAAAACTATACTATTTTAGATAAGCTAGATCCTAATTTTACTTTTGATAATGCAAATAGTAATTTAAGTTTAACCGTAGGTAATATAATCACACCACTTCCACTAAATGCCACCGTAGATTCTTCTAATCTCTTAAAAGTTATAATTCCTGCAAATTCTATTCCTTCCGATGGAATTATAACCTTAAAAATAGCTATACTATTAAAAAATTCATCAAGTATAACACCGTTATCAACATCACTTAATACTGCATCTTTAATTATAGATGAAAATGACAGTAAAACTTATAACAGTAATCAAGTTATAGTACTTTTTGTTACAACTTGCTATAAAGCACTTTCTGATGTTATAACTTCTATAGCACTTCAAGAAGCTGCTTTAAGCCATATTTTAAATGCTGAAGGAGAAAAAATCCAAAAATTATTAACTCTAACTAATGTAACTAATACAGATATACTAAATGTAAATACATCTGTTAATGCTATGGTTAATTCAATTTCTATGTTAGAGCTTATTTTAGGGAAAAAACTTATTTTAGCAAACCCTTCTTGTCAAAAAAACTAATTATTAAAGGCCTAGCTTTCTTGCTAGACCTTTTTCTATAATATTTATTTCTTAAATCTATTTTTTGTATTCATAAAAATTATTCCACCTATTGTAGTTCCAATAAATATAACTGATACTACACTTGTTATTACCTTAAAATTTCCTATCTCGAATATTTTACATATTGGTAGTACAAGTTGAATAAGTGCAAGTACACCTAAAAATTTTCCCATAAATTTAAAGTATCTTTTTTGATCATACTTATCTTGTTCATGTTTATCTAGTGTATTGTATCCTGCAATTAAGAATCCACCCTTTCCACTTCCTATAATTATTCCCAATCCCCCTAACAAAATTGGTGCTAAAAATAAAAATATATTCTCCATCTCTTCTACTACTATCCTTTTACTGCTCCAATTGTTATTCCTTGAGTAAATGACTTTTGGAATATTAGGAATATAATTATCATTGGAATTGATGCTAGAGCTGCTCCTGCCATCATTAGTCCATAGTTTGTTGTAAACTCTAGTTGCATTGTAGATACTCCAAGTGGTAATGTTTGCATATCTGTACTTCTTATTAATATAAGTTGCATGAAGTAATCATTCCATGAAGTTATAAATGTGAATATTGCAAGGGCTGCAACTCCTGGTTTTACTATTGGAAATACTATTCTTCTAAATATTCCAACTTCACTACATCCATCTATTCTTGCTGCTTCTATTAGTTCTGTTGGTATTGTTTCACTAAATTGTTTCATTAGGAATATCCCAAATGGCCATCCTACTGCTGGTAAAATTAATGATTTATAGCTATCTATCCAATCTAAACTAGTTAATATATTAAATAATGGTACCATTATAACTTGCTTTGGAAGTGCCATTGCCATTATAAGTAACCAAAATATAAGTTTCTTCCCTGGGAATCTCTTTTTAGCTAATACATATCCTGCTAAAGATGCTGTTAAACATACTAAGAATGTTGTTGATATTGCTATAAAGAAACTGTTAAATGTCCATCTTGCTATAGGTTGTCTAAATAAACTTGCCCAGTTATCTGTTATTGGGTTACTTGGAAACCATTCTGGTGGTACTGAAATTGCTGAACCTAAGTCTTTAAACGAACCTGTTATAATCCAATAAAAAGGAAATATAAATAAAATCATTAGAATACATAATACTACAAATGCTACTATATGTTTTGGAGTCCATTGGCTTCTCCAGTCATATAATTGTTCTTTTTCTTTTTTCTTCTTTTTAAACATAGCCACTTCCTCCTTTAATATTCAACATCTGAACCTAAATATTTGTATTGTACTACTGATATTGCCATTACTATTACAGCTAGTACTACTCCCATAGATGATGCTAATCCATATTGTCCAAGTGTAAATGATCTTTCATATACTTGATACATTATTGTTGTTGTTGAGTAGTTTGGTCCACCTGCTGTTAACAGTTGAATTATTGAGAAACATTGGAATGAATTAATAGTTGTTATTATAACTATATATAGTGTTGTTGGCTTTAAAAGTGGCCATGTAATATTCCAAAATACTTGTCTTGAATTTGCTCCATCAATTTCTGCTGCTTCTAAATAATCCTTTGGTATATTTCCAAGTGAAGCCATATATAAAACAATAGGTTGTCCTACTGATAATGTTACAAGAACTATTAAAATTGCCCATTTTGCTATTGAAGGATTTCCAAGCCATACTTGTGGCTCTACTCCAAAAAGTTCTAATACATAGTTTAAGATTCCATAGTTTGGATGGAAAATCCATCCCCATACAACAGTAATACTAACTACTGATGCAATTGCTGGTAAATAAAATACTGATCTAAAGAAACTTCTAACTTTAGAAGACCTCTTATATATGTTAACTGCTACAAATAATGAAAATACCATTACTACTGGAACATTTCCTATAACTAAAAATAATGTATTCCATAAAGATTTTTTAAATACTGGATCATTAAATATATTTATATAATTCTCTATTCCTATAAACTCTGAACTTCTTGGACTATAGTCAAAGAAACTCATAACAACTCCACCTATCATAGGCAAGATTACAAATGCTAAAAAGAATATTGCAGCTGGAAGTAAAAATAAGTATGCACAAATCCATTCTTTTTTAGCTAAACTTTTTCCTTTTCTCTTAGTTAAACTTTTCATCTCTCACTCCTCCTTATCTTTTATTAGAGGCCTTAAGTTTACTTAAGACCTCTCTATATATTTACCTATTTATTTTTTACTTAAAGTGTCATTTGCCTTCTTATTAAAGTTTTCCATAGCTTCTTTAGCACCTGTATTTCCTAAAGTAACTTCTTGAATAGCTGGGAACCAATGTGTTCTCATTTCAGAGAATCCATTAACTGTGTTATAGTATTCAGCTGTAAATTTACCCATACCTTCTGCAAAATTCATTTCTGCATCATCATATAAACCTTTTACAGAATCTCTAACTGAGAAAGTACCTGTTGAGACTAGGTTTTTCTTTTGCCATTCAGAATCATTTGCTAAGAAATCAATAAACTTTTTAGATGCTTCTATTTTTGCTTCATCTCCATTATCAAATATACATAACCCACCTATAAGTGGCTCTAAAGCTAATTTATCTTCACTTGGTGATGGAATTGAAACTAATACATCTTCAAACTCACCAACTTTTTTATCTGCATTGCTTTTCTTTAATCCAGTTGAATATAAAATTGTAAATGCTGATTTTTGTTGTAAGAATAAATCAATTGCATCTCCTGAAGCTAATGCTTCACTTCCTTTTCCTATAATTCCTTCATCAATACCTTTTTTAATCCATTCCATAGCATCTACAACTTCTTTGCTATCAAATGTATAAGCTGATTGGTCTTTATTCATAACACTTCCACCAGTGATATTTGCAATAAATGCTCTTGTTCCTTGGTCTCCTGCTGTACTTTTACTAAACATAGACATTGGAATAACATCTGGTTTTACTTTCTTTATTTCTTTAAGTGCTTTTTCAAATTCTTCTAATGTCCAAGTTCTGTTTGGTCTATCAAGTGGTAATAAATCTAAAAGTCCTGCTTCTTCAAACATTGTCTTATTTACACCCATCATAAAGTTTGTTGTATTAAATGGATACATATAATATGTGTCATCTAACTTACATCCTGCTAAAAGTGCATCTGAAACATCTCCATTTAAATCCTTTATCATATCGTCAACTGGAGCTAGAACTCCTTGTCTTCCATAATCAATTATTCTTCCTGGTGCATCATATAAAACATCTGGTGCTGATTTTGATGCAATTGCTGCATTTATTTTTTCTCCACCACCATTAAAAGAAACCATTTCTACATTAACTTTAATATCTGGATTTTTTTCTTCAAAAGCTTTTACTAATTCTTCTTCATATTTTCCAACTTGTCCATCTTTCATTTCAAAGTTAGGGAAGTTCCACCATGTTATTTCTGTTTTATCTCCTGCTGCCTTGTCTCCTCCTGCATCCTTTCCACCACAGCCTGCTAAAGTACCAATTGATAGTGTTGCCGCTAATAATATACTTCCTATAAGTTTCATTTTTTTCATTATCATTGTCCCCTTTTCAAATTATTTATTTTCAATAGCCAAAGTAGTTTCTTTATCAAACATATATATTTCATTTATATCTAAAACGAATCTATCAGTTTCGCCATACTTAACCTTATTTGTTCCTGGTATTTTAGCAGTTATATTTTGTCCTTCAAGCTTCATATAGATATAACTTTCTGCTCCCATTAATTCAACTAAATCAACATGTCCCATAAATGATGAATTAATATTTTTCTCTACAAACTCTTCTTTATTACTTATGTGCTCTGGTCTTATTCCTATTGTAATTTCCTTGTTTATATATCCTTTTTTCTCTAACACTTTTCCTTTTTCATCATTAACTAAGAATTTATTTTCTCCTATATTAAAGAAATATTTATTATCATCTTTTTCAACTACTGCATTTAAAAAGTTCATTTGTGGACTTCCTATAAATCCTGCAACAAAAATATTGCTTGGATTTTCATATATATTTTGTGGTGTATCTACTTGTTGAACTACTCCATCTTTCATAACTACTATTCTTGTTCCCATGGTCATTGCTTCAGTTTGATCATGGGTTACATAAATAAATGTAGTTTTTAAATCTTGATGAAGCTTTGTTATTTCTGTTCTCATTTGAACTCTTAACTTTGCATCTAAATTAGATAATGGTTCATCCATTAAAAATACCTTTGGCTCTCTAACTATTGCTCTACCAAGAGCAACCCTTTGTCTTTGTCCTCCTGATAATGCTTTTGGTTTCCTATCTAAGTATGATTCTAAGCTTAAAATTCTAGCTGCATTTTCTACTCTTTTTTTCATTTCTTCTTTATCAAACTTTCTAAGCTTTAATGCAAATTCCATATTTTCTCTTACAGTCATATGAGGATATAATGCATAGTTTTGAAAAACCATTGCAATATTTCTATCCTTTGGAGCTACATCATTCATAATCTCCTCATCAATATAAAGCTCTCCTTTAGATATTTCTTCAAGACCTGCAATCATTCTAAGTGTTGTTGATTTTCCACATCCAGATGGACCAACAAAAACTATAAACTCCTCATCTTCAAT
>NZ_JBOGCC010000335.1:0-35005 GCF_051656525.1 Clostridium sp.
ATTGGGTTAATTAATTCAACTTCCATATCGATGTGGTCTCCAGGCATAACCATTTCCATACCTTCTGGTAATTTGATTGATCCTGTAACGTCAGTTGTTCTGAAGTAGAATTGTGGTCTGTATCCATCAAAGAATGGAGTATGTCTTCCACCTTCTTCTTTTTTAAGTACGTATACTTGACCTACGAATTTTTTATGTGGGTTTACTGATCCTGGCTTAGCTAAAACTTGCCCTCTTTCAATCTCAGTTCTTTGAACCCCTCTTAATAACGCTCCGATATTATCTCCAGCTTGCGCATCGTCTAATAATTTTCTGAACATTTCAATTCCTGTTATAACAACTTTTCTAGTTTCTTCGCTTAATCCAACGATTTCAACTTCATCACCTACGTGAAGAATTCCACTTTCAACTCTTCCAGTTGCAACTGTTCCTCTTCCTGTAATTGTGAATACGTCCTCTATTGGCATTAAGAATGCTTTATCTGTAGCTCTTTCTGGAGTTGGGATGTAGCTATCTACTGCTTCCATTAACTCTTCGATACATTTTATTGAAGCTTCATCAGTTGGGTTTTCTAATGCTTTTAAAGCTGACCCTGTTATTACTGGAATATCATCTCCTGGGAAGTTGTATTCGCTTAATAATTCTCTGATTTCCATTTCAACTAATTCTAATAACTCTTCATCATCAACCATATCAGCTTTGTTTAAGAAAACAACGATGTGGTCAACTCCTACTCTTGATGCAAGTAAGATATGTTCTCTTGTTTGAGGCATTGGACCATCTGCAGCTGAACATACTAATATAGCTCCGTCCATTTGTGCAGCACCAGTGATCATGTTTTTAACATAGTCAGCGTGTCCTGGACAGTCAACGTGTGCATAGTGTCTGTTTTCAGTTTCATACTCAACATGTGCAGTATTGATTGTGATTCCTCTTTCTTTCTCCTCTGGAGCTTTATCGATTTCGTCATATTTGAATGACTCAGCGAATCCTTTGTTAGCTAATACTGTAGTAATAGCTGCTGTTAATGTAGTTTTACCGTGGTCAACGTGACCGATAGTTCCTATATTTACGTGTGGTTTGCTTCTTTCAAATTTTGCTTTTGACATTGTAAATTCCTCCTTTAATTCTAAATAAACCTTGCCTAGCGTTTTTTCAAATCTCAGACTTGGAGCTCACGATCGGGATTGAACCGACGACCTCCGCCTTACCAAGGCGACACTCTACCGACTGAGCTACGTGAGCACTCAATATATTGAAGTTATCCAATATACCAATTATAAAGTTTACTATTTTTCTTTTCTTTTGTCAATATAAATAATCACTTTATATCCAAGCATTTTTCGAGCTTTCTTTTAACTCTTTGAAGTGCATTATCTATAGATTTTGCTTGCCTATCTAAATCACAAGCAATTTCTTGATATGACTTCCCATCTAAATATGAATTAAGAACTTTTTGCTCTAAACTTGATAGATTTTCTTGGATTTTTTCTTCTATTCTTAACATTTCTTCTTGACTTACTACTAGTTCTTCCGGGTCTGTAATTTTAAATCCAGCTAAAACATCTAATAATGTTCTTTCAGATTCTTCTTCATATATAGGCTTATTTAGAGATACGTAAGTATTTAATGGTATATGTTTTTGTCTTGTTGCTGTTTTTATTGCTGTGATTATTTGTCTTGTTACACATAATTCTGCAAATGCTTTAAAGCTTGATAGTTTTTCAGGATTATAATCTCTAATTGCTTTATACAATCCAATTAATCCTTCTTGATAAATATCCTCCTTATCAGCTCCTATTAGAAAATATGTTTTTGCTTTTGATTTAACAAAATTCTCATACTTATTTATTAAATATTCTTGTGCATAATTTTCTCCATTTTTTGCGTATACAACAATTTCTTCATCCGATTTTTTTTCTAATTCTATATGCTTATTCATATATTCCTCACCATTTTCCTAGCTTTGCTATCTTAAATCAAGTCCTAAATATACATTTTATTATACAATAAATTACAAATCAAAGTCAAACTTTAATCTTTCTGTTTTACTTACTTCTTCTCATTGCTTCTAACTTCACTAAAACTTCTTGATTAATATTATCTGAAAGATTATTTTTATGGTTTATTTTATTTTTTTCTGTTTCAACCTTTATTTTTTTTTCTGCTATAATAACATCTTTATAAAATTCTGGTGAAGATTTTCTCGATGCACCTCTTTGGAATATAGTTTGCTGTTCTAAATTATCAGAAGTTACTACACATACATCATACTTTCTCCCAATTCTATCTACTTCACGTTCAATAAACGAATCAGCCGTTTCTCCCATTTTAGTAAATACAACTTCTAGTAATCTTGTGATATCTTCTTTTTTCTCTATACTACCTTGAACCATATGTGCATCAAAAACAACTATCACCTGTTCATTTTTATAGCTACTATAATTCTCCATTATTTCTATTAACTTTTGTCTAGCACCCTCTAATCCATCTTTGCCTACCTTCAAATTAGGCCAACTGTTAATCACATTATATCCATCTACAAAGATTATCTTCACCTTTCATCCCTCTTTTTCTTATTTTAGTCTTCCTTTTAAGACCTCATACATCATTATCCCTCCAGCTACAGAAGCGTTTAATGAATTTATTCTTCCTACCATAGGTATTTTCACTACCTTATCACATTTTTTTAATGTTAATTTAGATATTCCTCTACCTTCGCTTCCTATAACTATTCCACAAGCACCTTTAAAGTTTACTTCATGGCTATATTCTCTTCCTTCAATATCAGCACCATATATCCATACACCAGCATCTTTTAGCTCGTCTATTGCTTTATTAATATTTGTAACTTTAGCTATTCTAACATGCTCTACTGCTCCAACCGATGATTTATATACTGTTGGTGTTATTCCTACATTTCTTCTCTTTGGTATTATTATACCATGAACTCCACAAGTTTCTGCTGTTCTTATTATTGAACCTAAGTTATGTGGATCTTCTATTTCATCTAATATTATTATAAATGGCTCTTGCCCTTTTCTTTCTGCTCTCTTTAATATATCTGATACTTCACAGTAATTATATGGAGTTATTTTAGCTACTACACCTTGATGTACAACTCCATTCACCATAGAGTCTAATGCTCTTTTTTCTACTTCTTTAATTACTATTTTCTTATCTTTCGCCATCCCAATTATTGCATTAATTGAACCTTCTCTCGTTCCATTACTTATGTAAAGTGCTTCTATAGTTTTATTACCTTTTAAAGCCTCCATAACTGCATTTCTTCCAATTATTAAGTCTTCTCTTATTTCTACTACCTCTTCTATTTTTCTATCTTCTTTTACCGGTCTAACTTGTTTTACTGGTCTAGCTTCTTCTCTTCTGTTTCTATTCTTTTCACCTCTTATTAATCTAGTGTTATTATCTGTTCTAGCATTTTTCTTTTTTAATCTTTCTTCTCTCTCTTCAGACATCTTTTTTAATTCTCTATAGCTCTTTTTAGGTTTTTTCATATTATAATTCTCCTCTATTCTAATAAATTTTATTTTATATTATTATTTATTTTTACATACTTCTATTGCTCTATCAAATATATATTCTAATCTTTCTACATTGTTAATTAGATATAGATATCCTACTAAAGCCTCGAATCCTGTTGCCATTCTATAATCTCTTACATCTGCATTTTTAGGTACAGTTGCCGATTTTGTATTTCTTCCTCTTTTATAAATATATAGTTCTTCTTCTGTAAGTTCATCTTCTATTTCATGCATGACATTAGCTTGGCTTTGTGCTTTTACATATCCAATTGCTTCTCTATGCATTTTATTAGCTAAAAGACTCGTGTTATTAGCTAATATATAATTTCTTATATATATTTCATATGCTCCATCTCCAACTAATGCTAGTTGAAGCGGATTTAATCCTCTAGCCTCATCCTTAGAAAATTCTCTCACTCTTAAATTTCCTATCATCCTTTATCTCCTTTAAATAAAGGAGATACTTCAACATTTTGAAGCATCCCCTAGTGTTTTAATTAACCTTCTTCCATCTAACACCTTGTGCCGTATCTTCAAGAATAATTCCTCTAGCTTTTAAGTCATCTCTAATCTTATCAGCTAATGCAAAATCTCTATCTTTTCTTGCTTGTTGTCTTTGTTCTATTAATCCTTCAACTTCTTCTGCTATTTTTGTATCTTTAGTTGATTTTTGTAATATTCCAAGTGGTGCTCCAAGTTCTCTTATTAATTCTAAAGCTTTTTCTACTAATTCTTTAGATGAAATTACTGTCACATTTGTATTTGTATCTTTTATTAAATCAAATATTGCTGTTATTGCATCTGCTGTATTGAAATCATCATCCATTTTTGCAATATATTTTTCTCTATATTGATTTAAACTTTCTAAATATATTTTCTCTTCTTCTGTCATTTCTTGAAGTTTCACTTCATCAATCAGATTTTCTAAATTTCCTACTGCATTATATAATCTATCAACAGAAGCTTTAGCTGAGTCTAATAAATCTTTTGTGTAATTTAATTGTACTCTATAATGACATGATAACATTAAAAATCTTATTACATCTGCATCATATTCTTTTAAAACATCTCTCGCTGTAAAAAAATTATTTAACGATTTAGACATTTTTTGATTATTAACATTTACATATGCTGAATGCATCCAGTAATGAGCAAATGGCTCTCCTGTTAACGCCTCACTTTGAGCTATCTCATTTTCGTGATGTGGGAATGCAAGGTCCATTCCACCTGCATGTATATCTATAGTATCACCTAATATATTTTTTGCCATACATGAACATTCAATATGCCATCCTGGTCTTCCTTCACCCCATGGACACTTCCATGCAGGTTCTCCCTCTTTCTTTGCTTTCCATATAGCAAAATCCATTGGATCTTTCTTTCTATCATCTATATTTACTCTTTTCCCTATATTAAGCTCATCTAAATTTTGCTTAGATAATTTTCCGTATCCTTCAAACTTTCTTGCACTAAAGTAAACATCTCCATCAACTTCATATGCATATCCCTTTTCAATAAGCTCTTTAACAAATTTTATAATTTGCCCAATATATTCTGTAGCTCTTGGATTAATTGTAGCTCTTTCAATATTTAGAGCATCTGCATCAGTATAGTATTCTTTAATATACTTATCTCCAATTTCTTTAACAGTTGTACCTTCATCATTAGCCTTATTAATCATTTTATCATCTATGTCTGTAAAGTTTTGAACAAAGTTTACCTTATATCCTTTATATTCAAAATATCTTCTTACAGTATCAAAAACTATAAAAGTTCTTCCATTTCCAATGTGAAAAAAGTTATATACCGTAGGGCCACAAACATACATTTTAACTTCGCCTGGTGTTATCGGCTTAAATTCTTCTTTTTGTCTAGTTAATGTATTATATAATTTCATGCTTTTCCTCCTCTTTATTCTACCTTAAATTAAGATTATTTTTCTTAAATTCTTCTCTTACTCTATTTTCTACTTCTTCTATTTTTATTATCTCATTATCCACACTTGTTCTTAATCTAAATTCAACTTCACCTTCAGTAATTTTCTTTCCAACAACTACTCTCATTGGAATTCCCATAAGTTCTGAATCTTTAAATTTAACTCCTGCTCTCTCTTTTCTATCATCAAATAAAACATCTAATCCTAATGATTTTAAGTTTTTATAAATTTCTTCTGCAATTCTCATTTGCTCTTCATCTTTTGAGTTAACTGCTATTACTGATACTTTATATGGAGCTACTTCTAATGGCCATACTATTCCATTTTCATCATGATGTTGCTCTATTATTGATGCAACTGTTCTTGTTACACCTATTCCATAACAACCCATTATAAATGGCTTTTCTTTACCATCTTCATCTATAAATTTAGCATTCATAGCTTCTGAATATTTAGTACCTAATTTGAATATATGTCCTACTTCTGTTCCTCTAGCAATTGTTATCTTGCCACCACATTTAGGACATCTTTCACCTTCTTCTACATTTCTGAAATCTCCAACCGTTCCTTCAAAGTCTCTTCCATAATTAATTCCTTTTAAATGGTATCCTGTTTCATTTGCTCCAACTACAATATTATTCATAGCTTTAACTTCTGCATCAACTAACATTAAATCCACTTTTATTCCTACTGGTCCTGCAAATCCTGTTTGTGCATTTGTAGCTTCCATAACTTGTTCATGTGTTGCAAGTTCTATATCAGTTTCTGCATTTGCTGCATTTGCAACCTTAACTTCATTTACTTCTCTATCTCCTCTAACTAAAACAGCCACACACTTTCCATCAACATTATATAATAATGTTTTAACTATTTTCTTAGGATCAACATTTAAGAAACTTGAAACTTCTTCAATAGTTCTACTATCTGGAGTTTCTATCTTTTCCATTTCTACCATAGCTTCTGTAACTATTTCATCTGGCATTGCTTCTGCTTTTTCTATATTAGCTGCATAATCACATTCTGTACAGAATACTACATCATCTTCACCAACTTCTGATTTAACCATGAACTCAACTGAATTTGATCCTCCAATTGCTCCTGAATCAGCTTCAACACCTTTTGCATCTAATCCACATCTATTAAATATATTAACATATGCATCATGCATTTTATTAAATGCTATATCTAACCCTGCTTGGTCTCTATCAAAGCTATATGCATCTTTCATTATGAATTCTCTTGATCTCATAACTCCAAATCTTGGTCTTCTTTCATCTCTATATTTAGTTTGAATTTGATAAAGATTTATTGGTAATTGCTTATATGATTTTATTTCATTTTTAACTATACTTGTAAAAACTTCTTCATGGGTTGGTCCTAAACAATAATCTCTTGAACCTCTATCTTTTACTCTGAACATTTCTGCTCCATAAGCATCCCATCTTCCTGATTCTTGCCATAATTCAGCTGGAATAATCGCAGAGCATAATAATTCCTGTGCTCCCTTCTCTTCCATCTCTTCTCTTATTATTTCTTCAACATTCTTAAGAACCTTAATTCCTAATGGTAGATAATTGTATATTCCTGAGGTCATTTTTCTTATTAACCCTGCTCTAATCATTAATTGATGACTTGCTATTTCTGCTTCTGCTGGAACTTCTCTTAGTGTTGCTATTAGCATGTTTGACATTTTCATATTATTATTTCCTCCTAAAATTCCTTTATAAGTTTATTCATAAAAAAGTCGCCCTATATTTTTACATATAGGGCGACTTATATCGCGGTACCACCTAAGTTTATTTCTTTGAATAATGATAACGGTATTAAACCGATAGTTTTCTATTAACTCCAAAGCTGGTTCAAAATCTATTTGAAAATCTTACAGCCTATGGATTTTCTCTCTGAAAGACGATTTCTACTATTCTTCTTCAACGTAAATAATATAAAGTTATGATTTTTAATTATATCTTTTATATATTTCTCTGTCAATAATTCTAAATATTAGCTTTAGATAAATATTTTGCAAGTATAAGATCCTCTGGTGTAGTTACTTTTATATTTGTGTATTCACCCTCATATAAATAAACCTTTTCACCAAAAAATTCAACTACTGAAGTATCATCCGTAACTCCAATACCTCTCTCCTTAACTTTTCTATGATATTCTAATATTAAATTATATTCAAATACTTGTGGCGTTTGTATCGCTACTAAAGATGACCTATCTAAAGTTTCTTTTGAAAAAGATCTATTATCTTTTACTTTTATAGTATCTTTTGGCATCACTCCTGGTGCGGCACATTTATATTTTCTAGCAAATTTTATTCCTTCTTCAATAATTCTATTACTTAGAAAAGGTCTTACTCCATCATGAATTAAAACAATATCTTTTTCTTTCACCGCCTCTAATCCATTTAAAACCGAATCTTGTCTCTCTTTTCCACCAACTACTATAGAATCAACTTTCAAATCATACTTATCTACTATCTCTTGCCTACAATAATCTATTTCATCTTCTGGCACAACAACTATAATTTCATCTATCTTACTGCAACTCATAATTTTTTTTATAGTATAATATAAAATTGGTTTTCCATTTAACTCTATATATTGTTTACTGATATTTGAATCCATTCTCTTCCCTTTTCCACCAGCTAATATTATTGCACTATTCATTTTATAAACTCCTATTCTTTAGGCTTTGCAAATATCATTCTTCCTGCCGCTGTTTGAAGTACTGATGTAACTATAACTGTTATAGTTTTACCCATACATGATCTTCCACCTTCTACTACTATCATAGTTCCGTCATCAAGATATGCAACTCCTTGCGTAGGTTCTTTACCATCTTTAACAACTTCTACTATCATTTCTTCACCTGGTATAACTACTGGCTTAATAGCATTAGATAATTCATTTATATTTAATACTGGAACACCTTGAACTTCTGCAACTTTATTTAAATTATAATCATTGGTTATTACTTTTCCATTCATAACTTGTGCAAGTTTTAATAACTTTGCATCAACTTCTGCTATTTTAGGAAAATCCCCTTCCCAAATCTGAGTTTCTATATCAATTTCTTTTTGTATTTTATTTAATATATCAAGACCTCTTCTTCCTCTTACTCTTTTTAAAGAATCTGATGAGTCCGAAATATGTCTAAGTTCATCTAATACAAAACTTGGTATAACTAATGGACCTTCTATAAACCCAGTTTGACAAATATCATATATTCTTCCATCAATTATTACTGATGTATCTAGAACCTTTGGAAATGGTTTATATCCTTTTGTTATTTTTACTGGTTTTCCTTTCTTTTCCTTTACAGGCTTCTCTTTTCTCTCTTTTTTAATAGACATTAGCATGTTATTGATATCATCTTTTTTACTTATCATTATTTTCATACCTAATATTGCTGCTACTATATTCAATAATGTGTATAATAATGGTCCTATTAAATATATATTATTTAATCCTTTACCAAAGAAATACGTAATCATCAATAATACCAGTGCACCTATTGCACCATATATTATTTCATTGACTGAAATATTTTTCATGTTAGCTTCTACATAATCCATTAAATTAGATATTAACTTATATATTGCTGGTGAAGCTGCGTAAAGAATAATACCAAATAATAAAGAAATAAATATAAGAAATAATACCGAACCTAAGGTAGTTGATAGATAGCTTATCTCTTTAACTGCCTCAATTTTCAATACAGCATCTCCAATTATATAACCTATAAGAAATCCTGTTATTGTAAGAATTCCTCTTGTTAATTTTTTTAACATTTTTTTCACCTCCATAATAAAGTATTGCCATAATAGACTTATTAAATACCCCTTTATAGGGTTTTTTATAAATTTACTATATCCTTAGTATACCATAGTAACTACATCTCTTGAATTAAGTTTTTCTTAATATCACAATCTGCTTCAAAATTTATTTTTTAGACAATACCCCCTATATTTTTAAAATTCATTAGTATATCATACCAATTAAAGAGGTTTATTTTTACTTATATATATTGAATATTAAGGGAGTGAATATAATGAAGGATATAATATTTGATGAATTCCAAAATTCAGTAAATGATTCTTTACTTAGACATAAAAGTATTCTTGATATTTCTAGTAAATTTTCTGAATCTAGCGCTAGAATAAATCGTGCTATTATAAAATCTGTTACTACTTGTGGCTGTATTTCTATTAATGCTACGAAACAATGTCTTCCTTCAGAAAATATATCTTTTGAAGAAATTTCAAATTGTTTTAAATCTCATTTATCGGGAACATTATGTGAAAATTGTAGAGATATTATAGAAAAGGAAATGGGCAATAACCTTTTCTATTTAACATCACTTTGCAATACATTAGGCATTAATCTTTATGATGTTCTTTTAAAAGAGCATCATAAAGTCAACACACTTGGTAAATTTAATTTTAGATAATAAAAGCGATATCTTTTGCAGATATCGCTTTTATTATGCTCAATTTATTTTTTATAATTCAGCTTTTAATGAAATTTGTTCATTAATTCTTCTAAGACCATTTCGTATAGCTTTAGCCCTTGCTTCACCAATTCCTTCTACTCTATCTAAATCCTCTATTTCAGCTGTTATTATTTTATTAAAACTTCCAAAATGTTTTATAAGATTTTCAATTACTGTAGATGGTATTCTTGGAATCTTGCTTAATATTCTATATCCTTTTGGAGAAATTAAAGTATCTGCAAGTACAGTATATCCATGCCCTAAAGTTCTTGCTATTGCTTCTAAATCTATTAATTCCTCTGAAGTTAGTTTTTGAATTTCATCATAAATATCATTAAACTCATTTTCATAATAACAATAGTCTCTTATAAGAAGTATTCCATCTCTTTCTACATATCTTATAAGCTCATTTAATTGCATTGAAATAAGTCTTCCTTCATTTCCAAGCTCTAATATATATACTCTTATTTCTTCTACTATTCTCATTACCATCTCTGTTCTTTGAATAGCTGTAACTACATCAAAAAGAGTTGTTAAATCCTGAAATTCTAATAGATTTAAATTGTTTATTACTCTATCTAACACAGATACATACTTCTCTAAAGTTTGTATTGCTTGATTTGCTCTTCCAAGTATTATACTGCTTTCTCTAAGAACATATTTTATATCACCTTTATATACGGTAATTATATTTCTTCTTTGAGAAATAGCTATTGTTACTTTATTAGTTTGTCTTGCCACTCTTTGAGCTGTTCTATGTCTTGTTCCTGTTTCTACAGTTGGTATTTCTGCACTAGGCACAAGCTGTGCATTAGCACAGACTATTCTTTTTATATCCCTGCTTAAAACTATTGCCCCATCCATTTTAGCTAGTTCATATACATATGCTGGTGAATAATCTGCATTAATTTTAAATCCACCATCTACAAGTTCCATTACATCTTCATTATCACCTAAAACTATCAGTCCTCCTGTTTTAGCTCTAAGTATATTTTCAAGGCCTTCTCTTAAAGCAGTTCCAGGACACATCATTTTAAGTATTTTCTTTATTTCCAAATCTCTTTCTAATCTCATAATACTTATCACCTATTTTTAAAATATCTTTTTAATCGCTTCCCTAATATTATTTACGCCTATTACATTTATTTTTCTACCTACTAATTTATCTTTATTTCTATATGGAACTATTACATTTTCAAATCCCATCTTCTCAGCTTCATTTACAAGTCTTTCAGCTGATGTTACTGGTCTAATTTCTCCTGTTAATCCGACTTCTCCAACTACTAGTATTTTTGGTAAATTAATATTTGAATTTTTTAAACTTGATACAAGTGCTATAGATAATCCTAAATCTGCTGTAGTACCTTCTATATTTAGGCCTCCAACAACATTTACATATACATCACAATTATAAAATGGCACTTTTAATTTTTTCTCAAGGACAGCTAGAATTAAACTTAATCTCTGGTTATCAATTCCTACTGCTGTTCTTCTCGGCATAACTGCCTTAGTTTCTGTTACAAGTGCTTGTATTTCAACTAAAATCGGTCTTGAACCTTCCATAACTCCTATAACTACAGATCCTTCTTGATTAAAATTTGTATCCTCTAGAAATATACTTGAAGGATCAAATACTTCTACTAGTCCTTCTTGCCTCATTTCAAAAACACCTATTTCACTGGTTGTTCCAAATCTATTTTTCATAGTTCTTAGGATTCTAAATTCCTCCGTTCTCTCTCCCGAAAAATGTAATACAGTATCAACCATATGTTCTAATACTCGTGGCCCTGCTAGTTCTCCTTGCTTAGTTACGTGAGCTACTATAAATAATGGAACATTTTTATTCTTTCCTATTCTCATAAGTTGATTTGAACATTCTCTTACCTGTGAAACACTTCCCGGTGCTGATGTAACATTCTCTTTATATATAGTTTGAACAGAATCAATAATTACAAACTTAGGCTCTATTTGATCTATATATACTTCAATCTTATCTAAATTAGTTTCTGATATTATAAATAACTCATTGCTAGTTACTCCTAATCTATCTCCCCTAATTTTAATTTGTTCCTCAGATTCTTCTCCTGAAACATATAAAACTTTACCATATTTATTCGATATATTACTTGCTGTTTGAAGTAATAATGTAGATTTACCTATTCCAGGATCTCCAGATATAAGTGTTAAAGAACCTTTTACAAGTCCTCCACCAAGTACTCTATTCAACTCTTTTAGTCCTGTATCAAGTCTTTCCCTCTCCCCTGATTTAATCTCCTTAATACTTTTAGGCATTGCATCTATTGTAATCGATTTTGCTATCTTATTTTTAGCTACTACTTTTTCATCTTTTATTTCTTCTATAAATGTATTCCACTCATTGCAATCTGGACATTTCCCAAGCCATTTTGGACTTTCATATCCACATTTTTGACAAGTAAATATTGATTTTATCTTAGCCATAAAAACACCCTTCACTCTTAATTATTTTTATGTATTAAAAATAATCTTCTATCTTTATAATTATACTTTTAATTATATCGTACTTTTATAATTATATAAATTATTTTATATTTTTTATTCATTATCTTTTATTCTTGTTCCTCATTAGTTTAAATATACCGTTTTAAAATTAATTACTTCAAAAAAAAGTGCCTATTTTTAATCAAAATAGCACACTTTTTCTTTTCATTTGTAAAAATTATTTATTTAATAACTTTGCTGCTGCTTCATCTAATACAACAGTTACATCATTATGCATTTGAAGCATTGTTACAGGACAACTAGTTGATATTTTTCCGCTAAATAACTCCTTCATAGCCTCTGCTTTATTTTCTCCACTTGCTAATAATAATATTTTTTTCGATTTCATTATCTGTCCAAGTCCCATTGTTACAGCAGTCTTTGGAACTTCATCTGCTGAATCAAAATATCTTGAATTTGATTCTATAGTACTTTTTGTTAAATCTGTTAAATGTGTTCCTGCTACTAAATTTCCGTCTGGTTCATTAAATGCTATATGTCCATTAGTTCCAACACCTAATAGTTGAATATCTATTCCTCCTAGTTCATCAATCATAGCATCATATTTTCTACCTTCTTCATTAACATCTTCAGCTAATCCATTTGGTACAAAAGTTCTTTTCTTATCTATATTGATATAATCTAATAAGTGAGTATTCATAAAATATCTATAGCTTTGTGGATGTTCCCCTGATAAACCAACATACTCATCTAAGTTTACTGAAGTTATATCTTTAAAATCTATTTCTTTATCCTTATTCATTCTAATTAACTCTTTATACATTCCTTCTGGAGTTCCTCCAGTTGCAAGTCCTAATATTGCTTTAGGATTACTTTTTATTACAAAAGCCATTTCCTCTGCTCCAACTCTACTCATTTCATCATAGTCTTTTACAATTATTAATTTCATTTTAAAATCCCCTCTCGTCTTGAAATATTTACTTCTAATATATATTTATCTGATCTATATACTGATTCTTCTATAAAAAGAATTTTTCCTGTATCATCTAAAGTTTTTCCATATGTTCGTATAAGTGGACTTACCTCCGACACTTTAAATAAATCTTTATAAAAATCATTCATTATTATCGCTGTTATCTCTGATTCTGAATGATCTATTTTATACCCCTCTTCTTCTAATACTTCAAATAATGAACCTTCTAATTTGCTCTTATCTAAATCACGTATTATATTTTCTGGAATATGTACAATTTCATTTGCTATACATTCAGCATCTACATTTCTTATACGGTTTATTCTATATACCTTCTCCGAGTCTAATAAATCTAAAATTTCCTCTGGTGTATTTATCAACTCAAATTCTACAACTTCTGTTTTCAGACTTCTTCCAGATTTTTTTATAATATCTGTAAAACTCATAACGTCTTTTTGCTTTACTTTAGGTTCACATACAAATGTTCCCTTACCTTTTTCCCTAATTAAAAGCCCTTCCTGAACTAATTCTCCAAGCGCCTGTCTAACAGTCATTCTACTTACTTCATATTGCATAGAAAGTTCCCTTTCACTTGCAATACATTCATTCAATTTCCAAAATCCTTGTAAAATTTTTTCCTTAATTTCTTCTTTAAGTTGATAGTATGCCGGTATTGGACTATTCTTATCTATCATAAGTTTTCCTCCTAATTCTATTATATATAATATTAATATAGTTGTCTAGACCACTATAACTTTTAATTTTATTATTTGTATAAATAATTTCTTTTATACAAATAATAATTATATAACTATTTAGGAGGTTTCACTATGTTTAATAAATTAAATCTTTTAAACCCTTTAAATCCTATTATAGAAAATCCATTAAAGACTCCAGCTCAAACAAATATTAGTCAATCCTTTGATAATTCTATAACAAAAGATGAAGCAGAAAATTTGCTTATTAATTCCAATATCTCTGAACCAAACGCTATTGAATAACCATTAATTTACTTGTGTCTCTACATTTTTTGAGGTAAAATTTAATTATAATTTACATAATATTTTAGGAGGTGTAATTATGGTAAAAATTTATACAACTGATTCATGTCCTTGGTGCGTGAAAGCTAAAAACTACCTTAAAAGCAAAGGTGTTGAATATACTGAAGTAAATGTTCAAGATAACATGGAAGCTAGAGAGGAAATGGTTAGAGGTTCAAAGCAAATGGGAGTTCCTGTTCTTAATATCGAAGGAAATTTCATAGTTGGATTTGATAAACCAGCTATAGATAAAGCTTTAGCAAAATAAGATTGATTGAAGAAACTATAGTAGAGAACTCATTGTTTTATACTATAGTTTTTTCTTATAAAAAAGAGTTACTTTAAATTTAAAAGTAACTCTTTTTATAATTCACATGAATTTTAGTTTTTCGTTTAAACAACTTTCATTAATATTATTGATGCTGGTATTAATACCACCAATACGCATAGACTGTATAGTGCAAATGTTTTTATATATGTACCTGATTTTGATTCTCCACTTGCTATTGCAAATTTGTATGATATTATACTTGCCATCGAACCTATTAATGAGAATAATCCTCCATTATTTACACCATAAATAAGTGCTTTATAATTATGAGTAAATGGTGATAATAATAATGTTGTTGGAACATTACTAATAAATTGACTTAATCCTAAAGCTACAAAATAAGTGTGTAAATCATTAATTAAAAAGTTTGATATTAGTTTCTTAACCTCTGGTATTGCTGAAATATTGCCAATAAAAATAAAAAATGCTGTAAATGTTATGATTAATGAATAATCAACACGTAAAAATAATTTTCTATCAATTACCAAAGTTGCTAAAATTACTATTACAAATGCAACTTTATAATTTACAACATGAAACACTGAACCTAAAACAATTAAAAATAAAATTCCATAAACTATTATCATAGCTTTTCTTTCTACTTTTACTTCTTTTAATTCTACATTTAAGTTTCTATTTTTTTGAGCAAATACAATTATCAATAGTACAATAAATGCTATAACCGTTATTGGTAATGTTACGCTAAAGAACTGTTTATCTGTTAAATTAAAATGTGTATAGATATATAAGTTCTGAGAGCTTCCCATTGGTGTTAGTGAACATCCTAATATAGCTGATATTGTCTGAAATACTATAAGTTTTGTTGGATTAAATCCTGCCTTTTTAGCTAAAATTAAACTAATTGGCACAAAAGTTATAAGTGCAACATCATCTGTTATTAGCATAGAACTGAAAAAAGTTAAACATATCATTATAAGATATATTCCTCTTAAACTTTTATCCCTATGTAGCAACTTAGTTCCTATATAGTCTAAAAATTTAAAACTTTTTAATGCTGTGACCACAACCATTAAATTAAATAATAGTATTAACACTTTAAAGTTAACATAACTTAACTTTGGTGGAGATATAAAAGATGTAATAATAGCTAATAAAACTGCTACTATTAGTATTATTTCCTTCTTGCAAAAGTCTTTTATTCCTTGTTTATCTAACGCGTTTAAATTCATGGCGTCTCCTTCTTCATTGCTGAATTTAAAATAAGTTTATCAATTTAATTGTAACGTGCTAAAAAATATATATCAATGAACAAGAAATATATTTATTATTAACTCTATTTACAATTTAATCTATTCTATATATTTTCACTTTTATTTACTCATTTAAATCCACATATTCCCCTGTTTTACTGAATATAATCCATTCGCAAATATTAGTCACATGATCTCCCATTCTCTCTAAATATTTACTAATAAACAGTATCTGAGTTCCTAGTGTAATCTTATCTTCATTTACTTTTATATATTTCAATGTATTTTTAAAAACATTCTTATAAATTTCATCTATTATATCATCTAACTTACATATATCATATGCAGATTTAGTATCTCTCTCTAAATAAGCATCCATAGATAAGTTTAGCATATTTTTTATTTCTTTTTCCATCTTCCATATATCTTCTGCTTCTTCTATAAACTCTGTAAAATCATTATTTGTAATTATCTTGCAAATATCTACTGTAAGGTCTGCTATTCTCTCTAAATCTGTAACTATCTTTGACGCTGTAAATACTCTTCTTAAGTCTTTTGCAAGTGGTTGTTCTGTTGCTATAAATTTTATACATTCTTCTTCTATTTCTTTTTGTAATATATCTATTTCAGAATCTTTTTCTATTATAGTTTTAGCAAGTTCTTTATCATTTCTTTCTAACGCTATCATTCCAGCTTCTAAAAAATTTCCAACTAATTCTGCCATGAATTTTAATTTTGTATTTATTCCATTTATTCTTAATGTATGTATCTCTCTTTTCATAATTCTCTCCTTACCCAAATCTTCCTGTTATATAATCCTCTGTTCTTTTATCTTTTGGCTTATAAAATATATCTTCTGTGTTTCCATATTCTATAACTTCTCCACTTAAAAAAAATGCTGTCTTATCTGCTATTCTTCCAGCCTGTTGCATATTGTGAGTTACTATTATAACTGTATATTTCTTTTTTAATGTTTCTATAAGTTCCTCTACCTTTCCTGTTGAAATAGGATCTAATGCTGATGTTGGTTCATCCATAAGTATAACCTCAGGCGATACAGCTAACGTTCTTGCTATACATAGTCTTTGTTGTTGCCCTCCTGAAAGTCCCATTGCAGATTTTTTAAGTCTATCCTTAGTTTCTTCCCATAGCGCAGAACCTTTTAAACTTCTTTCTACAATCTCATCTAATGTTTTTTTATCTCTTATTCCATGAATTCTTGGTCCATAAGCTACATTATCATAAATACTCATAGGAAATGGGTTTGGCTTTTGAAATACCATACCAATCCTTTTTCTTAATATAATTTCATCATAGTCTTCAAAAATGTTATGTCCCTCAAAAAAGACACCACCTTCAATTTTTACACCTTCAATTAAATCATTCATACGATTTATAGTTCTCAAAAATGTGCTCTTTCCACATCCTGATGGTCCTATAAGTGCAATAACTTTATTTTTTTCAAACCCTATATTGATTCCTTTTAATGCCTTATGTGTTCCATAATAAAGTTCTAAATTCTTAGTCTCTATGATATTCATAATCCCTCTTTACACTCCCATCGATTTTTCTAATTTCTTACTTATAACTTTCGCAATTATATTAAATATCAGTACCATTATTACAAGTACAGCTGCTGTTCCATTTGCTATTTGTGCTGCATCCGGAACAATTCCTTCTGAGTTTAACTTCCAAATATGTACTGCTAAAGTTTCTGCTGGTCTAAATAAAGAAAATGGTGAACTTTGCCCAACAAAACTTAACTTCTTAAAATCTAATCCACTTGAGCTAAGCCCCGCTGTATATAAAAGAGCTGCTGCTTCTCCAAAAATTCTTCCTGCTGCTAATATTATTCCTGTTAAAATTTCTTTTGCTGCTGTAGGAATAATTACATTCTCTATAGTTTGCCACTTAGTTGCTCCAAGTCCTAACGATGCCTCTTTTACTTTTTTAGATGCATTCCTTATTGCACTTTCTGATATTCTTGTCATTACAGGAATATTTAATATACTTACAGATAATGCACCTGCTAAAATTGAATACCCAAGCCCCGCCATATTTACGAAAACCAAAAGTCCAAACATTCCAATTACAATTGATGGTAATGATGCCATAGTTTCTAATGAAAGCCTTATTATCTTTATAATTGGGCCTTCCTTTGCATACTCTGCTAAATATATGCCTGCCCCTATTCCTACTGGGACTGTAATTATTAATGATAAAATTAGCATATATACTGAATTAAATATTTGCGGTCCTATTCCACCACCTGCACCAATTATTTTAGGCTTACTTAATATAAAATGTGGTGTTAACACTCTCCATCCATTATAAAAAATATAAATTATAAAAAGAGCTAATAAAATTACTATACATGCACTAACAAAATATAATATTCCTGTTGCTACTTTATCTGCTTTTCTTCTATCCACTATTTTATCTCACCTCTTCTTTCTATAAATCTAACTATTAAGATAAAAATAAATGAAATTATAAGTAATATTAATGCCATACTCCATAATGCATCATTCCACGCACTTCCACTAACTGTATTTGTTATATCCATAGTTAATATACTAGTTAATGTTGATGTTGAATCACTTATTCCTTTTGGTATTTTCACAGTATTTCCTATAACCATCTGTACAGCAAGTGCTTCTCCAAAAGCTCTTGCAAGCCCTAATATTACTCCTGTTAATATTCCTGATTTTGCATCAGGTATTATTATTTTTCGTATTGTTTCCCACCTTGTTGCTCCAAGTCCATATGAAGCCTCTATATGCATTTTAGGTACTGCACCTATTGCATCTATTGATAATGTTGCAATAGTTGGTAAAATCATTAATGCTAAAACTAATATTCCTGCAAGTAAAGAAAACCCTACACCTCCAAATATATTTTTTATAAGAGGCACTAACACCATAAGTCCAACCCATCCATAAACTACTGATGGAATTCCAACTAGAATTTCTAATGATGGTTTTATAAACCTCTCTCCTAATTTTTTAGAAATAATATTCACAAAAATTGCTAGTGCTATAGCTATTGGTCCACTTATTATTAATGCTCCAAGAGATACAAGAGTTGAACCTACTGCAAAGGCTAATATTCCATAAGTCTCTGGTATTCCCATCGGATTCCAATTATCTGTAAAAACAAATCTTATAAAATTTAATCCTTGTTTAGTAAATGACTGTATTCCCTTTGAACCTATAAAAAATATTATTGCTACCGTTACAATTATTATTAATAATCCACAAAAGATAGAAAAACCTTTTCCTAGATAGTCTGAAAATATCTTTTCTTTTATGCTTCTTCTTTTCATTTTCTACATTCCTTTACTCATTTTTATATTTTGAATTGGTATAAATCCTAATTTTTTAATTGTTCCTACATTTTTCTTACTCATTACAAATTCAATAAACTCTTTTGATAATCCAGTTGCCACACCCTTTGTATACATATGTCCAAAAGACCAAAATTTATATGTTTCATTCTCAATATTTTCTATATTTGGACCATATCCTTCAATTTTAATTACTCTCAAATTTTCCTTAGCTTCATTATTATTCATATATGTAAGAGCCATATAACTAACAGCCCCTGAACTTCTTTTCATAGCTTGAAGCACAGCTCCATTACTATCTTGAATTGCTCCTATAGCATCATTTTCTAAATCTCTATTCCCTCCTAAAATTGTATTTGTAAATGTATCTCTTGTTCCTGATGATGCTGGTCTATGTATTACTAATATAGGCTCATCATTTCCACCAACTTCTTTCCAGTTAGTAATTGCCCCTGAAAATATTCCTCTTATTTGATTTAAATTTAAATTAGTAACTCCACATCCTTTACTTGTTATTAAACAAAATCCTTCCCTAACTACTTTATGATCTATTAACTCTTTTGCTTGAAGCTCATTTAGTTTTTGTTCCGCAAACATATCTGAATTTCCTATATTCACTGTTCCTTCCAAAACTTGAGTAAGTCCGGTCCCCGAACCTCCCGCTTGGACATTTATAATATTTCCACTATATAATTTATCAAAACTTTCTATTGATTCTTCCATTAAAGGTAATAATGCTGTTGAACCACTTATAGTGATACTCTTAACATTACTATCTTCTCTATACTTCCTTGCATTAAAGACAAGATATACAATTCCTAATATAGTTATAAATAAAAAGCATACCATCACTTTCATCTTTTTATTAATCATTTTTTCCCTCCTAACAATATAAAAATATAAAAAATAAGGTGTATTAATTTTAGATTTCAAAACTTATTGTTTCCAATCTAAATATTTAATACACCTTATATGCAAATTTTATTATATATACTTTTATTTTATTTATTATCTATTAAGCTATCTATCTTTTTCTTATCAAATCCAACGACAATCTCACCTTTATAATCTAATACTGGAACTGTCTTTTGACCTGACACTTTTATCACTTCTAATCTATCCTCTTGTGCATCTGCAACATCTACTGTTGTATATTTTACACCTTTCATATCTAAATATTTTTTTAATTTCACACATCCAGGACACCAAGATGTTGAATAAACTTTTACCATATTACTTCACTCCTCTTTTTACTTCATTAATATATTTCTCTGCATCTAATGCTGCAATTGTTCCATCTGCTACAGCCGTTGTTATCTGTCTAAATTCTTTTATTCTAACATCTCCTGCTGCATATACACCTTTCACATTAGTTCTCATTCTTTCATCAGTTTTTATATATCCAACCTTATCAACCTCTATATATTTACTAAATAAATCAGTTTTAGGCTCAGTTCCTATATATCCAAATATTCCTTCTAATTCTAATTCTGTTACTTCAGATGTTTTAGTATTTTTTATTATTGCTTTTTCAACAAAATCTGTTCCTGTAACTTCTATCAAATCCTCATTATATAGAATTTCTATTTTAGGATTACTTACTGCTTCATCTATAATTGATTGCTCTCCATTAAAGTAATCATGTCTTCTAATTATATATACCTTTTTAGCAAATGTAGTTAAAAAAATAGCTTCTTCAAGTGCTGATTTTCCTCCACCAACTACTCCAACTACTTTATCTTCATACATTGCTCCATCACAAACTGCACAATAGTGAACACCTTTTCCTAAATATTCTTTTTCACCTTTTATAGGTAATTTTTTAGGTGATGCCCCAGTTGCTATTATTATTGCTTTAGGCCTATAAACATAACTTTCTGTTTCTACTATTTTTTCATCATCAGTTAAATTAACCTTTTCTATAGCATCAAACTCATCTATTTTTGCACCACATCCTTCAGCTTGTTCTTGCATTGCATCTGAAAGTTCTGCACCTGATATTTTTTTAAATCCTGGATAATTCTCAACTAAATAACTATTTCTAATTTGTCCACCTAGAATTTCATTTTCTAATAATAGCATATCCATTTTAGCTCTAGCTGCATAAATCGCTGCTGTTAACCCTGCTGGTCCTCCACCAACTATTATTAAATCTATATCTTTAATCTCTTTTTCCATACTATCATCTCCTTGTACCCCCTAGGGGTATATCTTATTTTAATTATAACACTATTTTCTCTAATTTCAATAATATTATTTATAGGCTCCTCTAGAAACTCAAATAAAAAAGATTCAGATAAAATTTCTCCTATCTGAATCTTTTTCTTATTGAAATACTAATACATCTTCTTTTATAGTGGCTTCATAACCTTCTAATTTTTTTATTTTTCCTCTTAAAAGTTCTTCACTAATTTTATCTTCAATCTCTTTTGTTATAACTCTTCTAAGTGGCCTTGCTCCAAATTCTCTTACATCACATTTTCCTATAATATAATTCTTACTTTCATCACTAAACTCAATATATATATCATTTTCATCAAGCCTATTTTTCACTTCTTTTAGCATTATTTCTGTAATACTAAGCATATCTTTTTTGCTAAGCTTATGAAAAATTATTGTATCATCTATTCTATTTAAGAACTCTGGCTTAAAAGTTGACTTAAGCTCTTCTAAAATAGTTTCTTTCATTGCATCATACTCTTTATTCGAACTTTCTTCCGAAAAAAATCCTACACTTTTTTGTTTCTTTATACTATGAGCTCCAACGTTAGATGTCATTATTATTATTGTATTTTTAAAATTAACTACTTTTCCTTTTCCATCTGTTAATCTTCCATCTTCTAATATTTGAAGTAAAATATTAAATACCTCTGGATGCGCTTTTTCTATTTCATCTAGTAGAACTACACTATATGGTTTTCTTCTTACTGCTTCTGTTAATTGACCACCTTCTTCATAGCCAATATATCCTGGAGGTGCTCCTATAAGTTTTGAAACTGCATGTTTTTCCATATATTCTGACATATCTATTCTTATCATATTATTTTCATGAGAAAACATTGCCTCTGCTAAAGCCTTACTTAATTCAGTTTTTCCAACACCAGTTGGTCCTAAAAATATAAAGCTTCCAATTGGTCTATTAGGATTTTTAAGTCCAACTCTTGCTCTTCTCACTGCTTTAGCTACTAAATTTATTGCTTCATCCTGTCCAACTACCCTTTTGTGTAAATTTTCTTCTAAATTCAATAATTTCCCACTTTCTTCCTCAGTTAATTTTTCCACTGGTATATTAGTCCAACTAGCAACAACTTTAGCTATATTTTCTCTATCTACAATAAGTTTTTTATCTATAGTTTTTTCATTCCATGTAGTTGAAACTTCCTCAAGTTTTTTTCGAAGTTCTCTTTCTTCATCTCTTAATTTTGCTGCTTTTTCAAATTCCTGTATTGAAATACATTTATCTTTTTCACTTTTAATCTTAAAGATATTTTCCTCTAATCCTCGTAAACTTGGTGGTTCTAATAAAGTTTCTATCCTAATTTTTGCTGATGCTTCATCTATTAAATCTATTGCTTTATCTGGCATAAATCTATCACATACATATCTATCAGACATTTGAACTGCTATTTTTAAAGCTTCATCTGTAATTTCTACATTATGATGTTCTTCATATTTGTCTCTTACACCTTTTAATATTTCTAATGTTTGTTCATTTGTTGGTTCTTCTACTAAAATTGGCTGAAATCTTCTTTCAAGAGCTGAATCTTTCTCTATATGTTTTCTATATTCCTCTATAGTTGTTGCTCCAATACATTGAATATCTCCCCTTGCTAATGAAGGTTTTAATATATTTGATGCATCAATAGCACCTTCTGCTCCACCCGCTCCAATTATAGAGTGTATTTCATCTATAAATATAATTATTTTTTTATTTTCTTTTATTTCAGCCATTACTTTTTTTAATCTATCTTCAAATTCTCCTCTATATTTGGCTCCTGCTATAAGACTTGTTAAATCTAGAGAATATATTTGTTTTCCTTTTAATGATTCTGGAATATTTCCTTCCACAATCCTTTGAGCTAATCCCTCTATGACTGCTGTTTTTCCTACTCCCGGTTCACCTATAAGACAAGGATTATTTTTTATTCTTCTACAAAGAATTTCTAAAACTCTTGTATTTTCCTTTACACGTCCTATTACAGGATCTAATTTTCTTTTTCTTGCAAGCTTAGTTAAATTAGTACTATATTTAACTAACATTGGCATTTTTTCCTCTATTTCTTCTTCTAATCTTTCATCAACATTATCATCTATCTCTTGATTATCTAAAAACATCTGTAAATCTTTTTTTATTTGCTCTAAATTTACTTTCATGAAACTAATCATAGTATAGGCTACACCATCTGTTTCATTTAATATAGCCATCAATAAATGCTCTGGATTAATATTTTTATGAAATAACTTTTTACTTTCTTTTAGCGCTTCCTCAAATAAAGCCTTTGCTCTTGGTGTAAATAACAACTCTGTTTTAGGAATCATCACTTCACCTTTTCCTAAATATTTTTCTATGGTTTTATTTACTTTAGAATAATCTATCCCATTCTTTTCTAATATACCTTTCGCATAGCCATCTTCTTTGAGTATTCCTAACAATATATGTTCTGTCCCTATATAACCATGTTTAAAATTTACTGATTCTTTTTTTGCTTCTAAAAGAACCTCCTCAGTCCTTTCTGAGAATCTATTCTCACCCATATATTCTTTTCATCCTCCTATAACATAATTTAATATAGCTTTTTCACCCTCTATGTCACATGTTATATCCTATTTTAATACCACTCTTATAATATCAGCACGCTTTATATTTATTTTATCTATATTAGTTTCACCGTCTAAATGCTCTCTAACATATGAATTTCTTGAAAGTAATATCGCTTTCTCTATTGTCTTTATTTCTAAGTCTAAAATATTTAATTCTACACCTAATCGAAGATATGAAAGTAGATCTAATGCCTCTATTGAATCTAATATTCTTGCTTCTTTTAAAACACCATAAGCCCTGAATATTTTATCTGCTATCTCATTTTTATATTTCTTCAAAGCATTTCTTCTTTCTTTTTCTTCTTCTTGAAGCACATATTCAATAATGCTTCTAAATTCATCTATTAAATCTTCCTCTGAAATTCCAGTTGTTGTGGTATTTTTTATTAAATAGATACTTCCATATGCCTTTCCCTTTTCACCATATTTTCCTTCTACTGAAAATATAGACTTATCTTTATGTGAAAATAATTTATTTATTTTATCATTTAGCGTTAACATAGGTAAGTGAATTATTACTTCTAATCTAACTCCAGTTCCAATATGATTTAAACTTGATGTTAAGTATCCCATTTTTTCATCAAAACTATAATTGAACATATTTTCTAAACTCAAATCAAATTTTCTAATATTTTTGTATATTTCTTCTATATTATATCCACTTTTTATACATTGTAATCTTAAATGTTCCTCTTCATTTAAAACTATTGAAAAATTTTTATCTTCTGATATCATAACTCCTGCTATTTTCTTATTCTTTAAAGTCTTATTTCGTAATATTCTATTTTCCTTTAAGCTTTCAAAATTATATACATCTTCCCATAATTTTATCCTCTTCAAACTTCCATCTATTTTACTAATACTATTAAAAAAATCTTCTGTTATTTTTTGTCCTTCCTCCATTTTCAAAGCTACTGGAAACTTACACTCTTTTATATTTCTAAATAAGGTTATACTACTACTTATAATATTCTTATTTAAATCCAAACCTCTCAACCTCTATGTCCCCCTTTTAATTATTTTTTTCCTCCCCTTTTAACTTTCGTATCTCATCTCGTATTTCTGCTGCTTTTTCATAAGCTTCTATAGCTACTGCAATATCCATTTCTTTCTCTAATCGTAATATTTTTCTCTTTAAGTTTATTTCATCTCCAAGCTTATGTGGAATATTTCCTCTATGTTCATTATATAAATTATTTTTTTCAACTATTCTATCTATATCTTTTTCAAATATGTTATAGCACTTTTCACAGCCTATAAGTTTTCCATTTTTTACATCCATAAGCGCAGTTCCACAACTAGAACATTTTACTTCTAACTCTTTATTCTTTTTATCTGCATCATCAAATAAAATACTTAAAACATTATTAAAAGATGTATATTCTCCTCTTTCATCATAAACATCATTAAATAGCTCTTTCCCATATTTTTTAGCACATCTTTCACATAACCAAATACTCGTACTTTCCCCCTCTACTATCTTACTTAAATTCAATATAGCTTCTTTCTTATTACATCTCTCACATACCATTAAATACACTCCTTATTCCATTATTATCATTACCATACCCTTCAAAATATTTGATCTTAATTTATTCTTATCCTCTATTGTCCCTAATGTATTATCATTCATTGCTATTTTTATGATTTCATATTCTCTTTTATTAATAAGTTCTATTTCTAAAAGATTATCTAAAAGTGCTATTGCATTATGATATGTTATACTACTACCAATTGACTCTTTTATTAATTTTTTTATATCTCCTGAACATGTATGGTTTATTCTTTTTATTGTTATATGACCACCGCCACCTCTTTTACTTTCTATAATATATCCTTTTGCATATGTAAATCTTGTTGTTAATACATAGTTTATTTGAGATGGTGCACATCTAAACTGTTCTGCTAACTCATTCCTTTGAATTTGTGCTTCATGATTTTCATCATCTTGTACTAAATCCTTTATAAATTTTTCTATTACATCCGTTAATCTCGCCATATCTATCTCTCCTTTGTTTTTGACTTACTTTGACTTTTGATTTAATATTAATCCTTATTTCATATATAATCAACTTTAATCTAATTTATTTCTGAATTTTTTTATTTTCTTTGGAAAAACTATCTAATAATAACTTTACTGGAGGTAATTCTTATGTTTATATCTTGGCTTGGAAACTCAAGTTTTTTAATTAAAACTTCTCTCGGAAAAAGAATTTTAATTGATCCCATAAATAAATTTCATAGCTGCTCTTTAGAAAATATAACCCCAAATATAATAACATTAAGTTCCGAAAACTTTAAATGTTCTTGTCTATCAGAGTTTTCACCTGCTACTAAAACTTTAAGTAATATCAGCTCTTTTGAAAGTGATATTGGTACTATTTATAGTATTCCTTCTTTTAGTGATAATTTAAATGGTTTAAAACGTGGTATGAATAAAATTTTTATTTATATAATTGATGGACTTAAGTTGTGTCATCTAGGATATCTTGGTCATATTCCAGATTCTTCCACCATAAATGAAATAAAAAATTGTGATATACTTTTTCTTCCTATTGGTGGAAATATTACTTTAAACGGAAAAATAGCATATAAACTTTCAAAGCTTATCTGCCCTAGGATTATAATTCCAATGAATTATAAATTTAATCCATATTCATTTTTATTTTCAAGTCCACAAGATTTTTTAATGCTTAATAAAAATATTGTTAATATTAAAGATAATTCTTTTCTTATAAATCTTGATACAATACATACTTTTAAAGAAGGTACTACTCTCCTTCTTTCTCCTACAAAAATAAATAGTATTATATAATAAAAAAAGATCGTTAAAACGATCTTTTTTTATTATATAATACTATTCTTGAACTGGTGCTCCAACTGGACAAACATTAGCACAGTTTCCACAATCAATACAAGTATCTGCATCAATTACAAATATAGTATCCCCTTGGCTTATAGCGTTAACAGGACACTCTGCAGCACATGCTCCACAGCTTACACATGAATCTTGAATTACAAATGCCATCAAAAACACCTCCTAATTTCTTCTTTTGGTAATAATACCTTCTCCATTCTAACACGTTTTTTTTTAATTTTAAAGTTATTTTACAAATTTCTTGATTTATAAGACTATGTTAATACAATATAACCTAACGATTCTATAGCATCTATTATATCCTCAACCAACACATAACTTTCATTATATATAACTGTAGCTTCTTTTTTTGAAATACTTATCTCACTTGCAATTACTCCAGTATTACTCGATATAGCTTTCTGAGCCTTTCTAACATCGTTAGAATTTTTAATTCCTGCTACCTTCAATACCGCCTTCATTTTTAAGTGCCCTCCTATTTATCTCTTATAAGTTGTTTTATTAATTTCTTATCTTCCGGTGATTCCACTTCTAATCTTATATCATTATCATCATATACATCTTCATAATCACCTGTTATCATTGTTATTTTTTCTATGTTAAATTGCTCTACAAACTCTTCTTCACCATTTCTAAGTCGTACTTTCACCATTTCTTTTACTATATTATTTTGTATAACTTCTCCTCTTCCAAGTTCTGTTTCCACAATAGACCCAACTCTTGGAAGTCTCTTTCTAATATCTTCATATGTGCTTTGTTCATAATTTAAACAACACATAAGCCTTCCACATATTCCTGAAATCTTAGTTGGATTAAGAGATAAGTTTTGTTCCTTTGCCATCTTTATTGATACTGATGTAAAATCCCCTAAGAAAGATGAACAACATAATGATCTTCCACAAGGTCCTAAACCACCTATCATTTTAGCTTCATCTCTTACACCTATTTGTCTAAGTTCTATTCTTGTTTTAAATATAGTTGCTAAATCTTTTACTAAATCCCTAAAGTCAACTCTTCCATCAGCTGTAAAATAAAAAATAACCTTATTATTATCAAACGTATACTCAACATCTATAAGTTTCATATCTAACTTATGATCCCAAATTTTTTCAGTGCAAATTCTTAATGCTTCTTCTTCTTTGTCCTTATTCTCTTTATGTTTTTTTATATCCTCTTCATCTGCTACTCTAATAACAACTTTTAATGGTGCTATTATTTCATCTTCTTCAATATGCTTTTCTCCTATAACACATTGTCCAAACTCTATTCCTCTTGCAGTTTCAACAATTACATAATCCTCTTTTTTAACTTCTAAATCTTGCGGATCAAAATAATAAATTTTTCCCGCTTTCTTAAATCTAACTCCTATAACCTTTAACATTCTATCATCCCTCCAAAAAGCTCATAAGCATAACATCTAAACTAATTTGGAAATTAGAATTTGCATCTATATTCCTTCTCATAACTTTAATAGATTCAATCATATTGCTAAGTTTCTTATAAGACATAAGTTGCATTAACTCTTTTATTTCCTTTTCTTTGTCAGAATTTATTATAAGACTTTGTAAATTAGCTTCTTTATAAATAATTATGTCTCTAATAAATCCCTCTATTATACTTATAACTTCTTCCTTTTCATCTTTATATTTCATAAAACTTTTTTCATATTTTAAAATACTTTCAATTTTTTTCTCATTTATTTCCTTTAGAAGTTCTAATGCAATTAATCTAATTTCTTGTAGTTCATCATCTTCAATAAATCTTTCTAATCGGCCTGGAACTCCTCTTGCATATGCTAAAGCTGCTAAAAATCTCTCTTCATCAGTGTTGTATTTTTTTACTATGTATTCTCTCATTTCTTCATTAGATAATGGTGTTAATTTATAAATTTGACATCTTGATTTTATTGTTTCTAATATCTTTTCAAGTGTTGTAGTTAATATTATTATAAAAACCCCATTTGGAGGTTCTTCTATAGTCTTTAATAATGCATTTTGAGCTTGAACAGTTAACTTTTCACCAGAGTAAATCATTATAACCTTTTTACTTCCCTCATAAGGCTTCTTATTAACTTCCTCTATGATTTCTCTAACTTCATCTACTCCTATGCTAGCTTTCTTTGGCCTATACTCAACTGAATCTACATGCTTTTTAAATGGTTCATTTTCTAAAATCATTGATGAAAATATACTTGAAACTTTGCTTTTTCCAATCCCCTCATCTCCCACTATTATATGAGCATGAGATAAAGTTCCATTTTCAGCTCTTTTCTTAAATCCCTCTATAATCTTCTTATGTCCAATATATTTTCCTGGCATAACTTTCTCCTATACTTGTATAAATTGGTCAACATCAATTACAAAAATTGTAGCTCCTCCAACTGTTATATTAATAGGATATTGAGCATAAATTTCTGTACTATCTATAAGTGGTGATGGCGTTACCATAATTTCTTCTCGTGTCTTACATGTATTTCTTACTATTTCTACAACCTTATCTACGTTAATTTCATCTACACCAACTAATAACGTTGTATTTCCTGCTTTTAAAAATCCACCTGTCGTTGCAAGCTTTGTCACTCCAATTTTTTTTACTGTTAATTCATCTATTAATCCTTCTGAATCTTCGTCGCTTACAATAGTTATTAATAACTTCATGAGAAGCACCTCCATAAATTAACCCTGCCTTTACTATTTTACCATAAACTTCTAGACATAAATATATCTTATTCTACTTAAATTAAGTCTAAAAAAATACTCTTTATCTCTTCAAATACTTGCTCAATAGTATTTTCAGCATTAATTTTTTTTATTCTATCTTTATTATTTTCATAAATCTTATTATACCCTTCTCTTACTTTATTATGAAAATCTATTGCTTCTAAATCTAATCTATTGATTTCTCTACCTCTATTCTTCATTATTCTTTCAAGACCAACTTCTGGTCTTATATCAAACAATATAGAAACATTTGGCATACAATCACTAATTGCAAATCTATTTATTTCAAAAACTTCATCTATCCCTAAACCTCTTGCATATCCTTGATAAGCTAATGATGAATCAACAAATCTATCACATAAAACTATTTTCCCTTCATTTAGTGCTGGAATAACTTTTTCCACTAAATGTTGTCTTCTTGCAGCCGCATATAAAAGTGCTTCAGTTCTTCCATCCATAGTAGTATTTTTTACATCTAAAATAATTTCTCTTATCTTTTCAGAAATCTTTATACCACCAGGTTCTCTAGTCTTTATGCAATCATGTCCATTTTCTCTAAGCCATTCATATGTCATCTCTAGCATAGTTGACTTTCCTGAACCTTCTCCACCTTCAAATACAACAAACAAACCTTTTTTCATTTAAATTCTCCTCTATCTATAAATAACTACTTTTATTCTTTCCTTGTAGTCATCATACTTTTTTTCTGTTACATCCATCTCAACAATTTCTCTTTCACATTGTCTACAGATATATTCACCATTTATGATTATACCATTAATCTCATTTTCTGATAAACAACTTTCAACACTCTTCTCACAAATAACACATCTTCTCTTATCAATCTCTTTATTTTTTAACTCATACATATTTTTCTTTTCTAAATTTACATTATTAATCATACTCTTTGTCCACCTTTTTTAAATTCTTTATTCTAATACTTGCCTAATTAATAGGTTTTTAAACTTATTAAATAAATAATTTTTAATATTTAGGTAAAAATATTAAAGAGATTATTCATTAGGAGGTATTCTTATGAACCATGATGTTCAAAAGTATATAATTGATTGTGAAGATGATATAGAAAATATCTGCAAATTTCTATATCAAAATCCAGAAGAAAGTTATAAAGAAAAAAAAGCTGCTGCTTTTATATGTGATATTTTAAAAAAACATAAATTTGATGTAAAAGAAAATATTTTAAATATACCAAACTCATTCTATGCTTCTAAAGGTACTGGGCACCCTAAGATTGCCTTTATTTGTGAGTATGATGCAATTCCAGGTGAAGGCCATATAACAGGACATAACCTACTATCCTCTATTTCAGTTTTAGCTGGCTTATCATTAGGTAATGCTATCTCTAAATTAGACTATGGCTCTTCTATTATCATTGGTTGCCCAGGGGAATATTTAGGTGGAACAAAGGAAACTATGGTTCATCAAGGTTTATTTGATGATATAGATGCTGTACTTCTTATTCATCCTGATATAGTCACCGCACAAAGTGGTACATCATCAGCTATTATTCCACTTAGTATAACCTTTGAAGGAAATGATGGACTTAGTTTTTTAACCATGCCCGAATATACATCTCTTGATGCAATACTTCTTACCTTGAATATACTTAATTCAATTTCAAAAGGCTTTTCTAGTGATTTAGCAATTCACTCTATCCTTTCTAACGGAGGTATCACACCTTTATTAATTCCTAAATCTACCGAAAGCAAATTTTATATTCGTGGAAAAACAATGGATATTGCATTAGAAGGCGAACAAAAATTAAAACTTATTGCTAAAACAGTAGGCGAATTAACCAATTTTGAACCTAAATTTTCACTTTATGAACCTCAAAATGAAGAATTAAAAAGTAATTCAACTTTAAATAGATTATTATCTAATAACTTAAAAGAATTAGGTATTATTAATATTGAAAATCCCAAAAATTCCAATGCTGGTTTAAGCATTGGAACTGTTAGTAAAAAAGTTCCTTGCATACATTCATATCTTAATATTTCTGATAATCCTAATTTAATGTATGGTAGTACAGACTTTGCTAATGCAACTATACAACCTTATGCTTTAGATATAGCTAAAAAGGCAGGACTATCTCTTGCATTAACTGGTTTAGATTTAATAACTAATAAATCTCTACTACAAGAAGTTAAAGATGAATTTTATAAATAACAATAAAGAGCCTGCAGCATTGCTACAGACTCTTTATTACTTATATTATTTCTCTATTTAATTTACAAACAAATTCATTACTCGGTTCAAAAGAAAATTTATAATATTCTCCATTTTTCTTATAAATACAGACACATGTATTATTATTCAATAGACTACATACAAATGATCCAATAAATTTAGATTTTATTTTTGGTGCTTCAGATTTCTTTCCTATATATTCTATATCAGAAATCCTTATGCTTGCTAAATTCTTTTCTTTTGACATAAATATCTTATTTACAATAAGCTTGTCTGCTATTACAGAATACTTATATGATGTACTACAAGATATTATCTCTCTTAATAGTATAAGACATGTTAAAGCTAAAATAATGGTATTACATATTTCAAACGTTAAAGCTCCTCTAAATTTAATAAACTTCAACCCTTGATGAAGATATAACATACATGTTATCACTATTAATACAATAGCAATAACTGGTGCCTTCTTCTTGACTACTATTTCCCTCTGCATCATTTTTAAACATCCCCCGATTTTAAATGCAATTTTTAATTATTATACTTGGATTATACTAACAAATTAAACTTTATTCCATACTTGAACTCTTCTATTTTAATCTATATTTGCCTATATCTTAATATAATCTTTTATTTTCTTACTCTTTCTTAATATTTTAAATATTTTATTCCTACTCTATTTTTATATTAGTCTAATTTTTATATTTTACTAAATCTTTGTTTTTACTCTCTTATTATTGTAAAATATATCTATATTAACTTTTGGGAGGACGATATGATACAAATTTTTAAAACAATTGATGAAAAGCCTTTACGACTAACTACTTTAGAAAATATCGAGCCTGGTTGTTGGATTAATATTGTAGCACCATCTGAAGAAGAACTTTTATTAATCTCAAAAAAAGCTTTAATACCACTAGAATTACTTAAAGCCTCATTAGATGACGAAGAGACATCTCGTATAGATATAGAAGATAATATTTTATCTGTAATAGTAGATATACCTTTTACTGAAATGGAAGATAATTCACTAACCTATGATACCTATCCTCTATCTATTATTCATTCTGATAATCTTTTAATAACAGTTTGTCTAAAGAATAGCAAAGTCTTAACAGATTTTATAAATGGAAAAGTTAAATCCTTTTATACTTATAAAAAATCTAGATTTACACTTCAAATTTTAAGTAGAGTCTCTACATACTTCTTACTTTATCTAAGACAAATAGATAAAAAAAGTTTAATGATTGAAAAAAGACTTCATAAGTCAATGAAAAATCGTGAATTAATTCAACTTCACTCATTAGAAAAATCACTAGTCTATTTTTCTACTTCTTTGAAGGCAAATGAAATAACACTTGAAAAAATGCTTAAACTTGATATTATTCAAAAATATGAAGATGATAAAGATGTTCTAGAAGATGTCATTATTGAAAATAAACAAGCTATTGAAATGACCGAGATATATAGTAATATACTTGCAAGTACGATGGATTTTTTTGCATCTGTTATTTCAAACAACTTAAATATAGTTATGAAGGTTCTAGCTTCTGTTACAATCCTCATGTCAATTCCAACTATGATAAGTGGAATTATGGGAATGAATATAATCTTCCCATTTAACACTGACTCTAACAAAGCTTTTTACATTATAATGTTTATTACTATCTTAATTTGTGTTATAGTAGCGTGGATATTAAACAAAAAAGATATGTTTAGATAATAAAATATTCAACTTATTGAATTTAACAACATACAATTATATTAGAACTAAAGAGAGCTAAAATTTAGCTCTCTTTTTATAAATATATTTAAAAGGAGTCTATAAATGCATTTAGGAAAAAGATTAACTTCAAACTCTACTATTGGTATTATCGCACCAGCTGGTTCTAGTAATAATAACACTATAAACTTATTTATAAATAACTTTAAAAATTTAGGTTTTAATATAAAATATTCAAATACACTATATGACAAATGTGACTACTTAGCAGGAACTGATTCTTCTCGTGGTAAAGCCTTAACTAATATGTTTCTTGATCCTGAAGTTGATGGAATAATTTGTTTTAGAGGTGGCTATGGTGCAATAAGAACTTTACCATTTATAGATACTGAAATAATAAAAAATAACCCCAAATTTTTTTGTGGCTATAGTGACATTACTGTTTTATTAAATTATTTTGCTAAATTAGGAATACCAACTTTTCATGGTCCATTGATAAAGTCAAATTTCTCAAAAGATACTTTAACACTGTCCTCACTTAAGCACTTTATGTTCAATCCCTCTAAAGGATATATCTATGATTTCTCTACAAATCCTATTCTAAATACTAATGATATTAAAGGAAAGCTAGTCGGAGGAAATTTATCAATTATATGCTCTCTAATGGGAACTCCTTATGAAATTGATTTAACTAATTCTATTCTTTTAATAGAAGACATAGGTGAAGCACCTTATTCTATTGATAGATTAATCTCTCAATTATTATTAAGCAAAAGCATAAAAAATTGTAAAGGTATACTACTTGGTCATTTCACTTCTTGTACTTCTATTGATAAAAATTCACAGGATATAACTAATCTCCTAGTTACTAAGTTAAAAAATCTAAATATTCCCGTTATATTTAATGTTCCCTTCGGTCATGATTATCCAAATTTAACTTTTCCAATAGGTATTACTGCCCATTTTTCAAAAAAATCAAAAAAACTAATTATTACTGAAAATGCTTTAAAATAATCCACTGTTTTATATGTTCATCTTATACTTATCCACATTTATTTCTTCTTTTTGTGGATAACTTTACTTAAGAATAATTTTTTGTGGATATTTTATTTAAATAAATAAAATATTTTTAAAAATAAAAACCTGTAAACTAAAAGTTTACAGGTTTTAAAATGGAGGCGCCACCCAGATTCGAACTGGGGATCAAGGTTTTGCAGACCGATGCCTTACCACTTGGCTATAGCGCCGTAATTATGGTGGCTCGAGCAGGAATCGAACCAGCGACACGAGGA
>NZ_JBOGCC010000336.1:0-1617 GCF_051656525.1 Clostridium sp.
TGCCATAAAATTTCTTTCTTTAAGCCCTGCAATTATTTTATTTTGCTCTAAATATCTTTCAAGGTCATGAAGTTCTTTTCTTATTCTATGATTTTCCTCTCTTTTATCTTTATTTTTTTCCTTAAATAAAACTCGCTCCCTGCTTCTTTTAGCTATTTCATTAAGATAAAGACTTATAATCACCGTATAAATCGAAATATCTAAATAATGAATATTATCTAAAATTCCCATTATAATTATGCTTATAAAAATAGAATAAATAATCTTACTCCATTTAAATACCTTAGATATTAAAATTGGTACAAAGTATATCATAAAATTTAATTTTAATACTACTATAAAAACCAACACGGCTCCTTCTATTACAATTATCATCCTATTTTTATTCTTTACTAAACTAAACAAAACCTCTAACCCTAAAAAAGATGCTATAAAAATCACTTCTTCTAAAATTTTTATATGCTCAGTATTATTCTCAATAGAAAACAATATTGAAAATACACTTACAATCATAAAGACTATTACTACTTTCTTTTTCAACCCTCTATAGTTCCCCTATTTGTAATATATAGTTTTAATTTTTTTTGCTTTAAAATATTCTACTTCTTTATCTTCATATATGGTCGTTATTCCTATTTCTGAAGGAATCTTTATATTATTTATTTTTCTATACCCTGAAATACTACATCTCCATCCTAAATCAGTTTCTACCCCATTTATTTTTTCTCTTTGTCTTTCATCACTGAAAAATTCAATTATTTTTCCTTCATCATCAATTGTAAAAATACCTTTTCCTAAAACTCCATTATATGAAACTGTAGCCTCTACATTATTTTTATCTATTTCTCTGTAACTAATATATTTTGATAATAATATACTTGGATTCATTGTTCCTTCAATAATCCATGCAATAAGCCCAGCTTTATATATTTGTTCATTTTCCTCATTAACTACAGTTATAATTTTTGCAAGCTTTCCCTTCATTCCCCCTACTTTTCTCTTTTCATCACTGTAATCAAGTCCATCAAAAGGAATTTCATATAAAGATGTCTTTATCCCTGCAGCTCTATATGGCTTATCTTTAAATAACCATAAATCATACTTCATCTTCAAATTTTTATTAGACATAACAAAGTCTACATCTTCAAAAATCACGTTTACTACATTGTGTCTAGTCTCTCCTATACACTCTATATATCTAAAATATCTTTTCATCCCTGTAGGTAAATTTTCAAAATCCTTTTCCTTATATATCTCTTTTTCTTCTTCTGTTAATGAAACCCTTTCTAACATTAATTTTCTAAACTTTTTCAACAAAAAAATCACCCCCTCAATATTTTATTATATACCAAAAGGAAAATTTTGTAATTATAAAAAGGTATAGATTAAAAAATCTACACCTTTCTATGGTTTTTAAATATTCTTTTACTCAACAATAACTGCTGTTCCGTATGCCACAATTTCGGCTGCCCCTGGTGCAACTGCTGATGAACCAAGCATAAAACTAATGATTGCATTTGCTCCCATCGCTTCTGCCTCTTTAATCATCCTATCTACAGCAATTTCTCTAGATTTGTCTAGCATTTCTTTATAGGCAACCATCTCTCCACCAACAAG
>NZ_JBOGCC010000337.1:0-1853 GCF_051656525.1 Clostridium sp.
CTCTAATATGTCATAGTGCTCCGCCCCTATCGCCAATACTTCTGTATTAAGGTTTATTATCATTGCTCGTTGAATCATTACTATAACCTCCTTGAAATCCTTTTACTATATCTTATGCAAAGGACCTCAAAACGTTACAATAACTTTTCAAGTAGACCCAAGCCATAGATACCTGCTATTAAACTACCTATAATAAAACTATAACCTATTAAATTACATACTATTTTATCTTTCGTGCTCATATTGATATTCCTCCTATTTTAGATTCTCATAGAGAATTCTTAGTAAAATTGTGACAACTGTCCATAGAATTAGTTGCGTTAACATTGCTTCACCTTCTTAATTGATGTTTAATTCTATTTTAGTATACCACTAATAGTGTACAAAGTCAAGAAAAAATGGGGATTATCGCCCCATTAATTTCCTGTTGAAGTCTTCTGTTCTGATATAGTCCATCATCGCTCCTTTGACTATGTTTGCTAAATCCTTTTTACTGCACGTTGTCTTGATGTGTTTTGCATTGTAGAATAGTCCATATACCTCCACCATCTGCTTTTTAGTCATTGCCTCCAAGTCCTGTTTGGTGAGTTGTAAAGCTTCTTGTTTTGTCATTTGTTGACCCTCCTTTATTTTTTTCTATACTCTATTATATGCTCGATACCCATCAAAGATGACACTTTTATTCAATAAAATAAAAAAAAGAAGGAGGTTTTAATCCTCCTCCTTGTCGTCTGTCACCTTCTCAGAAGCTTTTCTTAACATCTCTCTTGACTGTCTAGCGTACTCTTCGCATATCTCATCAAAACGTGCTATAAGCTCTTGTGGTATTGTTTGACCATTTACCTCCATCTTTGACATCTTGCTAATTACTTGGGCTCTTGTCATCGTAGGATAGTTTGCCATAATTAACACCCCTTATTAAATTGTTCTATACTATAGTATATGTTAGACGGCTTGACTTGATGACTATTAATTTAATTTTTTGTTAAAAAATTTTACAATAAAAAAGAGTAACCGCTTGGGCTACTATACAACCTGTATATCTAATTTTTTAATACATTCACTGCCAAAAATCATATTAGTTGTAAATTGGTCATCCAGCCGATCCATAAAGCAGATACCTTTTTTCAATTCCCTTCCACACTCTGAACAGTTGTATCCACTGTATGCATCATCTCCAACGGCTACACAATATAATAAATCACCATCTACTAGATATTGCTTCCCTATTTTTAAACCTCTACTTGTCATTGTCTGCACCTCCTGAAATTACTTTATATCCTTTTTTAATTAACCAAGTTTCGAATTGATGTGGCGTGTATTGGTCATCTAACCAGATATCTGTTAACTTCTCCTCAGTGTATTGCTTCCCATTCTTAATAAAAATTCTATCTTCCATTACATTTAGCTCCTTTTTGATTTGTGACATACCAATGTCTCCTTTATTTATCTTTATATCTTATTATACCATTTCCAAATAACAATTGCAAGAAAAATATTGCACAAAGAATAGGGATTTTTTTTGTGCAATATTACTTAATAATAATTATTAGATGCATATAAGAATGTATGGTAGAAGATAATGATTAGTAAATAATAATCATGAGTGTATGATTGTATTAAAGCTTATTTGAAACACTGCGTTTATTCAAAAAGCTAAAATTAAAGAGTTTTCCACTACGTTTCAAACGTCTTTAATTTTGTATGATTTGTTGTTGAATGGGGAATAATATATAGTATAGATGTAGTTCTCTATTGTGAGAATTGCATTTGAATAATATGGATGCACCTCTCCCCATTATAATATTACTAATTGGGAATCATGCATCCATATTAAAATCGAATAAAAGGGA
>NZ_JBOGCC010000338.1:0-9771 GCF_051656525.1 Clostridium sp.
ATCTATAAATGCTGTTTCCACATATTTTATATCCTTAACTATCTTATCCATATTTTCTAATATATCTTTTAAATTTTTATTTATATCATTTGTATTTGAAGAAAAATTACTTCCTCCAGAACCTAACCAGACATTTGTCGCTGTTTTATTTAAATTACTAATCATATTTTTTTTATTGATTATTGTAGTTTTAGAACCACTTATTACTTTATTTATATCCATAAAAAAATCTTTGCCATACTTTATTTCATCACTCAATTGATTTTTTCTCCTTTCTATTTTTTATTTTTTGCTTCTTCCGCCTTTTTTTCAGTTGCTATTTTTTTATCAGAATCTGAAATTTTATTATTAATAGTTCTTATCATTCCATCAATTTCTTTTAATATAGACTCTATTTGAGTTTCATTATATTTATGATATCCCTTTGATTTTTCTAAATATTGAACTTCTCTATTTCCATCTATTGCCCCTTGTATATTTTTCAATAATCTTTTTTTATCATTTTCAACATAATTACTATAAGTTTTAACTGTGTTTATTGTTTTCCTCATTTGATTTGCTATACTTAAATCTTTTTTTAATTTATTTTTTTCATTAATTAAATTATTAATTTTTTGAGACATATTTTCCCCCCCTAATTTTTAGGAATCTTTATCCTATCAAAGTAATTTTTATTTACAAAATATCCATCTCCTTTTTTTAATTCTTTCTCTGTTACTCCATATCTTATTTGAATATCAAAAAAACGTTGTCGCTCTACATAATTTAGCAATATCCCTACTTGATTCTCTTTCATCACTTTTACAAAATCTATTGAATAAGCATAATCATTAAACTGTTCTTCTATTCCTGCTGCTATAAAACTTATTTTACAATTACTAAACTCTTTAATAATTTTATTTATAATATCAGAATATTCATATTCTGCTTCTATTTTATTTCCAAATTCACCTATATTGTCTATTATTAAAATTAGTTCATCAAATTCCTTTAAAATAAACTCCTCTTCTTCACCAAGTTCTAATCTTTCATTAATTATATTGCTTCTTCTTTCACATTCTATTTCTATATATTCAAAAATTTCTTTATAATTTTCATCGTCATTTGCATAGAATAATATATTTTTTTTAGTCTTCATCGATTTTAATCCTGAAGAATAGCTATCAAAAATTATAAATTTACTATTCTTATTTATTACTTCTGAAATTTCAATTATATTTTTTAATATATTTGTTTTTCCACTTTTACTCTCTCCAACTATTGCAAAGGTTAAGCTTCTACTTAATTTAAAATATCTGTTTTCTAATTTATCTGAACTAAATCCACAAGGAACAATAACTGAATTAAATTCATTAGATTCTTTAATTTCTTCTAATATTTCATCTAACAAAATAACTTCCGGCATTAATGGTATTAATTTAGCCTTTTCTCCTTTATAATTAGTTTCTACATTATTAATTAGCTCTTTTATTTCTTTTATTCTATCTACCTCTTCTTCAGTAGTTCCTGGTAACGCTACTTGCATTTCATTTATTTCATTATGTTCAACTAAAACTCTTCCCTTTATTGGAGATAAACTCAATCCAACTTTATTAAATAAATTTGCATACTCACTATTATCTATACAGGTAAACGTAGCTTTCATTTTAAAATTACCTATCATTCTAAAACTTACATCATTATATGAGTTTCCTGATATAATTAAACTTATTCCTAAAGTAGCTCCCTCCCTTGCAAAAAATATAAAATCATCTTCATATTGTTCATATAATTCTCGTAAAGCTACAAAGTTATCTATTATTATAATTATTTGAGGCAAAAATTTTCCACTAGCAACTCTATAATTGTTTAAATTGCTTGCTCCATAATCTGAAAAGTCTTTTTTTCTTTTTATAATTTCTTTTTTTATCATCTTGATTAAATTTTCTAATTTTTCTTCATCATCACTTAAAACTACTCCACCAACATGAACTGATTTTTCAAAAATTTTTAAAGTCCTTGTTCCAAAATCTAAAATATATAAATTAACATCTTTAGGTGAATAATTTAAAGTAAGTGATAAAATTAATGTTTGTAATAATATTGTTTTTCCATAGCCAGGTGCACCGATTATCACTAAATTACCATCCTCTGTAAAATTAAATTTATAAGGAAATTTCTTCTGCATTTCTGGACTATCGAATATTCCTACTACAGCTTCTATAGTTACTTTTAATGACTCTTTATTATTATAAAAATAATCTTCTTCTTTTATTAACTCATCTATAAATAAAATCTCCTCAAGTGGAGGTACCCAACAATCATCTATTTTTTTATAACCTTTTGAATAAAATAATTTATTAATATATAAAATAGTATCTTCTAATTGAGTAATATATTTTTTATTCTTTAATGCTTCCTTAGATGAATATAATAATCTTTTTCCACCTTCTACACTTACTTCGGATATTTCTATATCATTTCCTGATAACTCGTCATCTTCATATTTTTTTGCACCACTCCAAGCAGATTGAAACAATTCATAAATTTCATTATTTCCTACTTGAAAATATGCTCTTCCTGGATCTACTATATTAGCTGCATCTGGTTTTTTTAATAACTCATTACTATCGCTAGCATCCTGCACTTTTAAACAAAGTTTAAATTTTGAATTACTCCATATTTGATCATCAACAACTCCACTAGGTTTTTGTGTTGCAAGAATTAAATGAACCCCTAAACTTCTTCCTATTCTAGCTGCTGAAACTAATTCTTGCATAAAATCTGGTTGATTACTTTTCAATTCTGCAAACTCATCTGCAATAATAACTAAATGAGGTAAAGGTTCTAAATTTTTTTCTTTTTCTAATTTTTTATAACCATCAATGTGATTTACATCATTTTTAGAAAACATACTTTGTCTTCTCTTCAATTCACTTTTGATAAGAGCTAATGATCTATTCACTGCATTCCCATCTAAGTTAGTTATGGTGCCTATTAAATGTGGTAAATCCTTAAATAAGTTAGCCATCCCTCCACCTTTATAATCTATCAATATAAAAGAAATATCGTAAGGATGATAATTTATAGCTAATGAAACTATAAAACTTTGTATTATTTCACTTTTTCCAGATCCTGTTGTCCCTGCAACAAGCCCATGAGGTCCATGAACTTTTTCATGTAAATCTAAAACAATTTGCTCTCCTGCCATATTAATACCTAATGGTGCTGCCATAGTTTTAGATACATTGTTAGTTTTCCAATTTTCTAAAACTGGTAAATATCTTGCTGATGTAACACCATATAAATCATATAAGGTTATCATTTTAGGTAATGAACTAGCAGAAAATGTTTCTTTCACATAAACTGGAGCCATCATTCTACTAAATTCCTCGTAATCTTCAATTTCAATATTTTCATAATTAAATTTAGTTATGCTTTCTGCACTTTCAACTTTTCTATATATTCCATTTTTATCATCTAAAATTTCTATAATACTTGTACAATTTTTAGGTGCTACCTGTATACTTTCGTAAAGAAATATAGGGGTATATCCTTTTGTTTCGTTTCTTTCTAAATACAAAGCTATTTGTTCATTTTTTAGAAGTTCTGGATTAGTTATGAAAAATAAGGTATGTTGTGCTTCAGTAATATTTTTTTCTTCTTTCATACTTAATACATCATTAGCTATTTGCAATATTATATGTGCTGAATCTTTTCCTCTTCCAATAAATCTTACCTTTTTATTATCACTCCAAATATGAGGTAACCATCTTATCCAACTCCAATTTTCATCTTCATCTTCATCATATACAAATACTATTTTCACATCTTCATAATGATGATATGTTACAACTTGAATCAATAAATTATATATATATTGAGTTACTAATTCTTTAGTTCCAATTACTGCAATAGCTTCTTCTTTTTTTAAATTTAATGTTATAGGCATATTTTCTATATTTTCATATTTTTCTTTTAATTCTTTAGGTTTTAAAATTAAATCATCATCTGTTTTTCCCCATTTTTCTTTAGGAATTTTTACTTCAAAAGATATATTAACAATCCCTTTACCTAAGTTTATTTCAAGAAAATCTTCGTGTTTTTTATCTTTTTCCCATAATCTAACTTTAAAATCATTTAATATTTTTATAGCTTCTTTTATTTCTGGATATATAATATTACTTATTCTTTTCTGTTCATTGTATAAAGAACTTATTTTAACCTCTTGTTCTTCAATATAATTTATATACTTTTTATTTCTATCAATTTTTTCTTTTTTATGTTGCTTACTTTTTATACTAAACATCATTATAGTAACTAAAATAGTTACAGCAGTACTACCCAAACTAAATATAGCATTTCCTGGCATTAAAAAAACATACATTCCACTCATTGCTATTGTTGAAACTAAAGGTAAAAACATCTCCCAATCTGGTTTAGTTCCTAATGCAGGTGGCTCCACAATTTCTATTAACTCTTTTGGTAAGTTATATCTATATCTAGGACTCCTTATAAATTCTGGATAAACTAAAGCTGATTTTGCTATTGCTGAAATATCTATTTTTAAATTATTAATTTTTATTTTTTCATTATAATTACTAAATAAAATTTTATCTTCCATAAATAAAAATTTATATCCACAAATTATAATAAAATCATTTTTATTTAATAGCCTTGCTCCTTCTACTTTTTTACCATTAACATAAATACTATATCTTGAATTCATATCTACTAATGAATATAAATTATGTTTTTCTCTTTTTAGATAACAATGATTTTTATCAATTAAAAAATCATTTATAAAAATATTATTTTCCTTATTACTACCTATCTTTATGATTTCCTTATTTTCTAAATAGGCTATTTTATCATAGTTTTCTTTTCCACTTACAAAATCTACAAAAAAGTTTATTTTAAATAATTCTATTTTATTAGATTTTAATTTTATTGAAATTTGATCTCCATGCATCATTTTTTTTCTTGAAGTTTTTATTCCATTAATAATACAGTAAAGATTTTCACCCTCTATTATTTCCCAATAATTATTGTTTTTTAATATTTTCAATGATATTTTCATATTTATATCTAAATTAAGTTTTATTTCATTATCTTCCTCTAATCCTATTGTTAATTCTTCACAATCAAAATTATCTATATCAAATTCCTTATAAAAATTTTTATTAAATAAAATTAATACATGTTTTATATCCCTCTTCAGAATTCTCACTCCACTCTACACCAATTTAAATTATTACAATTTTACTTCCAAATCCAATTTTAAAATTTTTCAAAATATCATTTCCTTTTAAAAAGCATGTAGGATTTTCAGTTCTTACATAATAACCACTAACCTCTACCCCTAACTCTTCAAACTTCAGAGTTTTTTTTAAAATTGAACAAAGCTCCTTTACAGATATATTTAATGGAATTTCTAATTCCCATTGATAATCCGTCCTATCTAAATTAACTAAAACTATACCTTTTTCCATTAATTTTCTACCCCTCATTGTTAAATTATTTTTAACTTTAATTGAATATCTTCTCAATTACTTCACTTATAGATATTCCAAAACTATTATGTCCTTGTATATCTTCAATAGAATTAATTTTTCCTTGTAAAAAATCAAAATATTCTATTTTATATAAAACAGTTTTTTTCTCTTTTTTTAATTGACTTGGCAAAATTTCCTCTGTTTCTATATTTTCATATTTATTAATTATAAAATTATATTTATTTAATGATTCCTGTTGTTTTAAAAAATGATCCACTTTTATAGAACTTAATTTATCATTACCTAAAATAGTTGTTACACTATTACTTAAATTAATTATAGAACTATATTTTGTAGAAAAAGTCGCTGATAAATCTATTATTATATAATCAAATTTTCTTAATTCCTTTAAAGATTCTATAAAGTAATTAATATCCTCTGAATTTATTATTTCATAATCTAAAATGCTATTTACTGGTGAAAAATAATAAACTCCATTATTATCTCTTTGCAAATAATTTAATAACTCTTTATTAAGGTCCTTATTTCTATCTTTAGCTAAATACAACAAATCTGACATTGATTTATCATTACATTTAAAAAAAGTTTCCGTACTAGCTAAATCTTCAAAATTTAAATACAATACTTCTTTTGATTTACTTGCCAACTTTAAAAGCATACTTATAGAAATTATAGTTTTCCCTATTCCACCTATAGGTGAATAAACAGTGTTCACTACTGTATTTATAATATTTTCTAAATTTTCTTCATATTCTGGATTATCCTCCATATATATTTTTTTAGTTTCTAAATAAATTTTTCCACCAGATTGAAATTTATATATGCTTCTTCCCTTATTATTTTCTTTAATAGGACTTAAAATTATTATTGTATTTATAAATCTTCTACTAATAATTTTTCCATAAAGAGAACTATCAATTAATAAAATATCTATTACTTCAGAACTAGCTAAATATTGCTCTAAATATTTCTCATCTGTTATAGAAACTATTTTAAATTCATTCATATGATTATTTGTGATATAACTAGTTATTCCTTTTATATATCTTTCATCTTTATCTGCTATTACTAAATTTAATTTTCTCAATAATCTCACTCACCTTTAAATATACATATTACATTACCAAATAAAATTTCATCACCATCTCTTAATATAAAATAATTATTCTTAGATATTCTTTTTCCATTAATATAAGTTCCATTTTTTGAATTTTCATCTAATACATAGTACTTATTATCAAATTTTTTTATAATAGCGTGCACTTTGCTTACCGTTTTTCCTTCTATAGTTATAGTGCAATTTTCTAAACTTCTTCCTATAACATTATTATTTTTCAATTGAAATTCCACTATTTTTTCTCCATCAAAGTAATTCAATATAGCATTTTTTTTTAATTCACTAGCTTTTGAAAAAATTTTTTTTAATTTTTTAAAAAAAAATAGATTTTCAACTTCTCTTTCTTCTTTCTTTTGTTGTTGTTGAACTTTACTAAGTGCTTCTTGTTTTTCTTTTATTTCTCTATCCCTATTTATTTTTTTTAGTTTATTTTTATAATTTTCATTAAATAAATAAACTAATTCCGTAGAAACACTTTTTATAGATTTACTTTTTAAAATAAGTTTCAATCTTTCTACATCATTTTTATTTTCTAAAGCTTCTATTACTTTTAAAGCAATTTCTTCTATATCAGTTTTTTGATTCATTTCTTGCATATCTTTATTTATTGGTAAATATACAAATTTTATCCTCGTGCTTTCAGTGCTACTATCTACATAAATCTTATCTATATCTAATAAAATTTTTCTTATATTTATTGTAGAGTTGCTAATATCTTTTATAAGAATTAAATCCTTTATTATGCTAATAGCCTGTCCTATATTTATTTCATTTTCCAACAATTCACTTAAAGTTATTTTATCCTCAATATTATAAATAAGCTTTGCTTTATTATTAAATTGATTAATTTCAATATATATAAATCCTAATTCATTATTGGTATTTATAAATTCTAATTCTTCCCTGTTAACAACGGATATCTTTTCTAATTCAATTGCTAAAAAATCATTATTAATTTTTTTAAATAGATACAAAATATCCCCTCCATTCACCTTAACTCATCAATTAAATTTCTTTATATATATATTTATTATTAACAAATATAATTTCATCATTATCAGTTAATTGATATGCTTTATTAGCATCTAATCTTTTTCCATTTAAATAAGTTCCATTTTTAGAATTTATATCAATCAAATAATTTTCATTTTTTTCTTTAACTATTTTTGCATGTGTCTTTCCTACTGTTTTTATTGGAATACAAAAATCAACCTCATCCTTAAGACGTCCTATTATGAAATCATTATTTGTAATTTTTATTTTTTCTGCAAATTTATCATCTTTTTTTATTAAATAAAAACTTTTTTCTTCCTCTAATATTTCAGTACAATAATCATTTTCATTAAAATTATTAAATTTAATTTGATTCTCATTAAATCTAAACTTTTCTTCTGTGTTTTTCTCTTTATTGTTATTCTTTTTAATGAAAAGCATAATCAAAACTACTATACTTAATAGACTTCCTATTCCTATAAATAACTTAATCATTGTTGATAATTCATTACTAGTAATGGAAACATAAATTCCAATTATAAGAAATAAAGTTGAAATTACAAATACTATTTTTGATACTTCCAAACTTTTTTTTGTTTTTTTACTTTCAAATACATTTCTTTGCTCTTTTTTTTCTGATTTCAAATGATTATCAGCAACTGTTTTATTTTCAACTATCTTATATTTATTTTGATTATTTTTCTCTAAGTTTTTATTTTTTATTTGTGAATTATAATTCATAGTAGTAGTATCACTTTTTTGAAAAGATAATATAAATTTTTCAAAATTCACTATATTAAAATTATTATTTTCTAAATACTCTAAAGTAGAAACTCCTAATTTATTTGTATCCACCCAATTTTTATTCATAGTAGTTGTTACTAATTCCTTTATTAATTTTTTGAATTCTTTTTCAAAATCTTCGTTTACATTCTCCTCTAAAGGAATGTAAACCATTTTTATTACATTATTTATTGGATTTATATATATTCTATCTATCTCTAATAAGTAATTATCTTGATCTAAAAAATAATTTTCATAACTATTTACTATATTACTAATGCTTTTGATTATATTTATTAATTTTCTTTCATCCATTTCAGTGTTTATAATATATTCTTCTAAAGATTCTAGGTTAACTACTTTATAATTTAATTCTAATTTTGAGTTAAATTGTTTAGCTTCTATTTCAAGAATTCCACACTCTCTATTATTATTTATCATCTCCAATTGATAACTTAATAATTTTTCCTTTTCAGTATTTAAAACTAAATACTTATCATACTTAAATTGTGCTAGATAAATTTTTTCTTTAATACACATAAACTCACCCCTCAATGTAAATTATATCAATTTAAGGTTATTTTTTCCACAATAATTAAAGTTAAAGTTCTATTTTCGACCTCTATTATTTTAATACTTATTTATTCTCCATTTATTTTTTTAATATTTTATAAAAATATTACACTTTAATATAAAAAGAATACCTTAAATTTTAAAAGTTATTTTAATAAAAAAACGGTTCTTTCTCAAGTTAGGGGAATAGCCCAAAGCTGAGTAAGAACCAAAAAACACTCTGTATAGCTTATTTGCTTCTACAGAGTGTTTTGAAACTATCTATAAATTCTCATTAATTTAAATAGTTATAAATATTTTTTTACTATCTCATTCATTTTATCTAAACTTCTTTCTATTTCATAAGCAAGTTTTAACTGATTCCTAGTTCTATCTAAATTTTGATTTTCCCTTTGTACTTTAAAATAAGTATCTCCATTTAAATAATCAGTTAAAAATCTCATTGCAAGTTCTAAAGTTATAACTCTAGCTGAAAATGCTATATTTTCTATTTCATATTGATTTAACGTTTCCTTACTTTCTTCTAATAAGCCCTTGATAAAACTTTCAAAAAGTTTTAAATCAAAATTAACCTTATTTAAATCAAGTTCCTCTTCCTCTGCTGTACTACAACCTGATCTTATAGCATCACCAAAATCATAAAGAGATAATCCTGGCATAACTGTATCTAAATCTATCATACAAACAGCTTTTCCTGTTTCATCATCTATCATTACATTGTTAAACTTAGTATCATTGTGAGTACATCTTAATGGAAGTTCTCCTAATTCAAAAAGATTAACAAGTTTATTTAAATCATCTGCTCTATTC
>NZ_JBOGCC010000339.1:0-8027 GCF_051656525.1 Clostridium sp.
AATCAGCAGGTTGTAGGTTCGATTCCTATTGCCAGCTCCAAATAAGGTGGGGTTCCCGAGTGGCCAAAGGGGGCAGACTGTAAATCTGTTGCAACTTGCTTCGAAGGTTCGAATCCTTCTCCCACCACCAAACGCTAAGGAAGTTTCTTAGCGTTTTTTACATTTTAAATTAAAAACTATTAAGCTTTAAGAAGAAGATTAATAATTTTAATCTTAACATAAAAATGTAATCAATAATGAAGTGAAAGATATAAAAGAATAATGAAATAATATAAATATTAAGAAAATGTATATAATTTTAAATTTTATATTAGTATTTGATTGAATTACTAGTATAAATCCTTTAATTTAAAGCTTGAAAAGGTGTTAAAGAATAATTAATAAAAAAAATATAAGGATTTTATGTAAAAAAATGTATTGACTAAGAAAAAGTACTATGTTAAAATTTCAAATGAAATAAAAATAAATATCAAAACTCTTATCAAGAGAGGTGGAGGGATACGGCCCTGTGAAACCCAGCAACCTGCAATATTAATTTAGTATGTGTGGTGCTAATTCCAGTAGATTATCTACGAGATGAGAAGAATAGGAAACTAGTTCTCTTCTTCATGGAAGAGTTTTTTTATTATAAAGAAAAATTTATAGAATTGGAAGGAGAATAATAAAATGAGAAGATTATTCACATCAGAATCAGTAACAGAAGGGCATCCAGATAAAATCTGTGATCAAATATCTGATTCAGTATTAGACGCAATATTAGCAAAAGATCCAAATGCAAGAGTAGCTTGTGAAACTGCAGTAACTACAGGAATGGTAATGGTAATGGGGGAAATCACAACTAACTGTTATGTTGATATTCCAAAGGTTGTAAGAGAAACTGTAAGAGAAATTGGATATGATAGAGCTAAGTATGGATTTGACTGTGATACATGTGCAGTTATGACTACTATAGATGAGCAAAGTGCAGATATCGCTATGGGAGTTGATGAAGCACTTGAGTCAAGACAAGGTGAAAAAGATGAGGTTGAAGCAGTAGGAGCTGGAGATCAAGGAATGATGTTCGGGTTTGCTACAAATGAAACTGAAGAATTTATGCCAGCACCAATAGCAATGGCGCATAGATTATCAAGAAGACTTACAGAAGTAAGAAAAAATGGAACTTTAGCTTACTTAAGACCAGATGGTAAGACACAAGTTACAGTTGAATATGAAGATGATAAGCCAGTTAGAATAGATGCTATAGTTATTTCAACTCAACATGGAGAAGAAGTTACTTTAGAGCAAATTCAAAAAGACTTAAAAGAGCATGTAATTAAAGCTGTAATACCAGCAGAATTATTAGATGAAAACACTAAATACTACATCAACCCAACAGGAAGATTCGTAGTTGGTGGACCACAAGGAGATAGTGGTTTAACAGGAAGAAAAATTATAGTTGATACTTATGGTGGAATGGGAAGACACGGTGGTGGAGCATTCTCAGGAAAAGATTCAACTAAAGTTGATAGATCAGCTGCTTATGCTGCAAGATGGGTTGCTAAAAACTTAGTAGCTGCAGGTGTTGCAGACAAGTTAGAAGTTCAATTAGCATATGCTATAGGTGTTGCTAAGCCAGTTTCAATAGTTGTTGATACTTTCAAAACTGGAAAAATTGAAGATGATAAAATCATCGAAATAATAGAAAAAGTATTCGATTTAAGACCAGGAGCTATAATTAGAGATCTTGACTTAAGAAGACCAATCTATAAGCAAACAGCTGCTTACGGACACTTTGGAAGAACAGATGTTGATCTTCCATGGGAAGCTTTAACTAAGGTTGAAGAAATAAAATCATTAATGAAATAATTAGAAAAGAGCTAATGTAGATAATACATTAGCTCTTTTTTATGCAAAATTTATAAAAAATAATCATGAATAAATAGTGAGGTTTAAGCAAAATAATCCTTTTAGTAGCAATACATATAGAAAAAAATATATTAATAAGTGAAAATAATATTTATTTGTGAGGGAAGAAAATGAGAAATAGAAATTATAAAACTAAAAAAGAGACAGAAGAAAATATAATTGAGAAAAAGAGAAGTGTAAGAACTACTAGATCAAGAGTTAGAGGTGATGAGAAAGCTTCTGAGGAAGAAATTAATATATCTGATATAGAAAGTAGTGAAGAAGTAGAATCTATTAATAAGGAAAGAAATGAAAATTTAAAAGAAGTTAAAAAGAAGGAAAATGATAATAGAACTATAGAAATATATTCAAAAAATGAGAAAGGAAAAAGTGAAATAGTTGAAAATGAAAAAAATGAAGTAGAAGAAAAAAAAGATGAAAATATTCAGTTAGAAAATATGGATATAGAAGAGATGAGAGAGAAGGAGCTAATATCTGAAAAAGAGCAAATAGAGGAGGTAATATTAGAAGAAGTACAGATAGATTTAGATGAAAGCTCGGTATATAGAGTAAATGAGGAAAATTTAGAAAATATAGAAGATGTGAAAAGTGAAGAGAAGCAGATAGAAATTAAAGAGGTAGATATAGAAGAGAGTGAGGAAATAGAGAGAAAAATAATACAAGATGAAAATAAAGTTGAAGATAGGGTAATGGAAATAATAGAAGATAATAGAGGTATTATAAAATATAAATTAATAACAACAAGTATTGTTGTAATATTATTTTTATTATTGTTTTATTTTATATTTAAATAGAGTAATAGAAAGAAAATGAAAAAAGAGCTATTAAATAGCTCTTTTAAAGTTTAAGCTTCGTGTACTAGCTTTCCGTTGATAATAACTTTTTTTACGTTGATATCTTCATCAAAGATAAGTAAATCAGCATCAAAGCCTTCTCTTATTTGACCTTTTGAATTTTCAACTTTACAGTGTTTTGCACCATTATAAGAAGCCATTCTTACAACTTCATATAAAGGATAATTAGTATTTTTATATACATTATGAACTGCTTTATCAAGAGTAAGGATTGAACCTGCTAAAGTTCCACCATCAAGTCTTGCAGCACCATCTTTAACAAAAACATCTTGACCACCAAGACCATATTTTCCATTAGGCATTCCACAAGCCATCATTGCATCAGTCACAAGAAGAACTTTATCAATTCCTTTTTGCTTATATGCAACTCTTAAAGCTGGATAAGCTATGTGAATTCCATCAGAGATAGTTTCAGTTGAAATATCTGTATCAAATACAGCACCAACAACACCAGGTGCTCTATGAGTGAATCCTGTCATAGCATTATAAAGGTGAGTTGCATGTGAGCAACCACAATGAATTCCTTCCATTGCTTCTTCATAAGTAGCTTTAGTATGTCCAATAGAACAAACAATACCTTTTTCACTTAAGTATTTAATAAGTTCTTTAGCTCCTTCAACTTCAGGTGCTACAGTTACAGAAACTACTGCATCTTCAGAACCTTCAACCATTTTATTATAAGTTTCTATTGATGGAACTTGTAAAAAGTTTGGATTTTGAGCACCAATTGCCTTAGGACTTATGAATGGTCCTTCTAAGTGAGCACCAAGAACATTAGCACCATCTGTACCATTTAATTTTAATTCTTTTATGCAAGCCATTGACTTTTTAATAGCATCAACAGATACAGTCATAGTGGTTGGCGTAAAAGAAGTAGTTCCAAACTTACAAATTGTTTTAGCGATTTCATTTATAGCAACCGTTGTTCCATCCATTGTATCATGTCCACCAGCACCATGAATATGAACATCTATAAATCCAGGAGATAAATACATACCTTCAGCATCTATTATAGTGTCAGTATTAACATTTGTAGGGTTTATTTCTTTTATTTTTCCATTTTCAACAAGAACAGAACCTTCCTCAATTTTATCTAAATAGATAATTTTACAATTTTTAATTAACATAAAAATACACCTCCAAATTTTTAAATTTTCCTAGACATAAATAAATTTACTTAAATGCCTTATGATATAATTATATAATAGATAGTCAATAATATAAATACTAAGGAGCGATTTGGAGAGAAAAAATGGAAAGTATAATAGGTTTAGTTGAAACGATAGTATTTAAAAGTGAGGAATCTGGATATACTGTATTCAAAGTTAATATAAATAAACAAATTATTTCAGCAACTGGAGTTGTACCTTTTGTAAAGGAAGGACAACATGTAAAGCTTACAGGAGAATGGATGGTACATAAAACTTTTGGAAAGCAATTTAAAGTAGAGAATTATGAGGAAATACTTCCTACCTCAAAAGAAGGGATAGAGAAATATTTAAGTGCTGGAGTAATTTATGGAATAGGACCTGTGACAGCGAAGAAAATAGTAGATAAGTTTGGGGAAAATACGTTAGATATTTTAGAAACTAACATTGAAAGATTGAGAGAAGTTGATGGAATTGGTGAGAAGAAATTTAAAATTATTTGCGAATCTTATGAGGAACAAAAGGGATTAAGAGATGTAATTTTATTTTTATCAGAGTATGGACTTACTAATAATCAATGTATAAAGATTTATAAGAAATATGGAGATAGTTCTAAAAATATTGTAAAAGAAAATCCATATAGATTATGTAAAGATATTTCAGGAATTGGTTTTAAAACAGCAGATAAAATTGCCATGAATATGGGGGTTTTAAAAGATTCACAATTTAGAATAAAGAGTGGAATAGAATATATTTTAGGTAAATTCTGTGCTAATGGAAATACGTATATGCCTAAAGAAAAATTAATAGAAGAAGCAGCAGATGCATTAGAAGTTGATAAAGAATTAGTTGAAGAAAATATATATAGTGCATATTTAGAGAAAAGTATTATGATGGAAAAGATTGGCGGGAAAGATGCAGTTTTTTCTCTTACATATTATTATAGTGAACTTGGAATAACTAAAAAGATTATAGAACTTGGAATAGAGAACTTTCAAACTATAAATACAGATGTAGAGTATGAAATTAAGATGTTTGAAAGAAGTCAAGGTATAACATTTGCACCATCACAGAAGGAAGCTATAATAAATGCTTTTTCAGAGGGGATAGAAATTATTACAGGTGGTCCTGGTACAGGAAAGACAACAATAATAAAATGTATTATAGATATATACGAAAAAAATGGTCTTAAGGTTCTTTTAGCAGCTCCAACAGGAAGAGCAGCTAAAAGGATGTCAGAGTCTACAAGGCGTGAAGCTAAGACTATTCATAGGCTTCTAGAAATGGGTGTATCTGATGAAGAAGGAGAAAGAACTACATTTTTAAAAGGAGATGGAGAACCTTTAGAGGGAGAAGTAATAATATTAGATGAAGCATCTATGATAGATGTTAATTTAATGAATAGTCTTTTAAAAGCAATTAAGCTTGGAACAAGACTTATTATAGTGGGAGATGTAGATCAGCTTCCATCAGTAGGACCAGGGAATGTTTTGAATGATTTAATAAATAGTGAGTTTATTAAGGTTATAAGACTTAGAGAGATATTTAGGCAGGGAGCAGAAAGTTTAATCACAGTAAATGCGCATAGAATAAATAATGGTGAAATGCCTCATTTAAATAAAAAAGGAAATGATTTTTATTTTATAAGAAGTGAAAATACAGAGGAAATTTTAGAAACTATTATTGATTTAATAAATAGAAGATTACCTACTTTTAATAAAGAATGGGATAAACTTAAAGATATTCAAGTTTTAACACCAATGAGAAAAGGTATATTAGGTGTAGAAAATATGAATGAGAGAATACAAGAAGTTCTAAATCCAAAAGAAGGTTACAAAAAGGAGAAAAAAGTAAGGGAAACTATTTTTAGAGAAGGTGATAAGGTAATGCAAACTAAAAATAATTATACCTTAAAATGGACTAGAGTAGCTGGAGATGGAGAATATGAAGGTGTAGGTGTCTTCAATGGAGATATGGGGTTTATCCAAAGCATAAATGAAGAAGAGAAAATAGTAATTGTTATATTTGATGATGAAAGAAGAGTGAAATATGATTATGTCTATGTAGATGAATTAGAGCTTGCATATTCAATTACTATTCATAAAAGTCAAGGTAGTGAATTTAAGGTTGTAATAATACCAGCATTTATGGGATCACCTTTGTTAATGAATAAAAATTTATTGTATACAGGAATAACAAGAGCTAAAAAGTTAGTTGTGGTTGTAGGAATGCCAAAAGCTTTAAATTATATGGTGAAAAATACTAAGAGTATGGAAAGATATTCAGCGCTAGAACATAAAATAAAAGAAATAACTGATAATGAATTTGTAGAGAAATAGGAGGAAGTTTGCTTTGAGAGAAAATATAAATAAAGAAATGAAAAATATTAATAGAAAACTTGAAGAGTGGATAAAGGGAGACGAAGAGTGTATTAATTTTTATGGAAGACCTTTTCAAAGCAACACTATTTTCTCAGAAATAATAAGTAAAATAGTAAGAAAGGATAAAAAAATTCTTTATATTTATGGAAAAGAAGAAGTAGATGCAAAATTAATTGATAAAATTAATTTAGGAAAAGAAAAAAAAGTATTGTATACCAGAAATGGGTTAAGTGATGTAGATATTGCTTTTATGTCTTTTAAGTATACATATAATATTACAAAATACTATGATTTAATAATAATAGATGATATATCAACATATTTTAAAGTTAATAAAGAATCTTTAGAAGGACTTTATAAAAAATGCAAGGAACATACAAGAAAAATTATAATTTATAGTATAGAAACAAACTCTATTTCTAATAATGGAAATGATGTAAGTAGGTTTAAGATGAAAAATAGATTTGTAGAGCCACGGGTTATTACAACTAGAATAGATCTAAAGAAAGATATCCCTAATAGTCTATATGAGTATATATTATGGTTTAAAGAGAGAAAAAGTAAAGTAGTATTTTGGGTGCCATACTATGATGAAATAGAAAGCCTATATTATTATTATGTAAATGAGATAAAATTAGAGGGGGTGAAAATATTTAAATCAGAGGAGTATAAAAATGATTTAAATACAGAAAATAAGGCAATATTTATAATAACTAATAGCATGGAGGAACTAGGTGGATTTGAAAAGTTAGATGGCATAATTGCTTTATTTGCAGATAATATAAAGGTAGACTATAAAAAGATTATTTATATGTGTGGAAAAGTAACAAGAAATAATGATATTATGGCAGAGGTTATATTAGTATCAAGGACTGAAACAGATGAAATGGATAGAGCAAGAAGTTTAACAAGAAAATTCAATAAAAAATTATGGGACGAAGAGTATTTGAAAATATAAAAGAAGGAATATTAAAAGTATTATTTCCAGTAGAAAATAAATGTGTTATATGTAGAGAAGATGATGTTGAAGGAATTTGTCTTAGATGCAGAAAAAATATAATATTATGTGAGATAGATGATATTAGTTATGCATACTATAATAAAACTCTAAAAAAATTAATATTAAGTTTTAAATTTAGTAAAAATTTTATATCTGGAGATATATTAAGTGAATTTTTAATTGAAAAATTAAAGGATATAGATAAAGATTATATTATAACTTATGTACCTATAAGTAAAAAAAAGCTGAAAAAAAGAGGTTTTAATCAGTGTGAATATATAGCTAAAAAGATTGGAAAAGCTTTAGAAATTCAAGTGATAGATACTTTAAAGCAGGTAAAAGAAATAAAGGAGCAGAAAACATTAGGAATAAAAGAAAGAGAAGAGAATGTTAGAGAGGCATTTATTTGTAAAAACCCTAAATTAATTTATAAAAAGAAAATACTTCTAATAGATGATGTAATTACAACAGGCTCAACTATAAAAGAATGTGAAAAAATTTTAAAAAATAATGATATATTGAGTATAAAACTGTTGACTATTGGGAAAAGTGATATATAATATTAATGTAAAGTTAGGTCTGTGGTTGAAAGTCGATGCTAGTCGCAGGCGAAACGATCCACGTAACCTAGGCAAAGTTCTAGTGAGCATGGTGCGGTATAGATGTAAGTCCTACCAGTTAAATCTGAGAGTGTTAGTAGTGAGAGGTTGATTCTGGGTAGCGAAAGCTCCAGTAGGCG
>NZ_JBOGCC010000340.1:0-1008 GCF_051656525.1 Clostridium sp.
TTCCAGCAGTGAAATCATCTATTGAAACTTGAAATCCAATTGTCTTTAAGTGATTTATTTTTTCTATAATAGTTGTTAAGTTTAATCCCAAAATAGTTTCTGTAAGCTCAATCTCTAGTAAATTTGGATCTATTTTATAATTAACCTTGATGAAACTGTTTTGAAAGTATTTACCAATTTGGCTAGTTTCCTTGTGGTGGACATTCAAATAATATATGCAAATGGTCTTCTTCTCCATTTACCTCTAAAACACTACCGCCTTTGACACTTAATAATCTCTTTGATATTTCTTTTAAATCTTCCAAAACATCCTCATTAATACATTTTCTACGATATTTTGTAATTACAACTAAATGATAAGTTAAATTGTAGATAGAATGTCTATTCTTTTTAAATTCAGTATTCATAACCACGCTCTCCTTTACAACTAATTTTAAATATGATATTATCATAGCATATAAAATTTAAAAATGGAGGTGAAAACTATGAAGACATATAACTTAGCTTTTAAATATAGAATCTATCCTAATGAAACTGCAGCGAATACAATTAATCAAACTTTTGGTTGCACTAGACTTGTGTATAATAGATTTTTGGGTCAAAGAAAAGAATTGTATGAGACAGAGAAAAAATCTGTAACTTACAATACCCAAGCTAAAGAGCTCCCCCTACTTAAACTTGAACTACCATTCTTGAAAGAGGTTGATTCAATCGCATTACAGCAAGCACTTAAAAATTTAGAAACTGCATATAAGAATTTCTTTCAAAAGAGAACTAGCTTCCCTAAGTTCAAATCTAAAAGGTCAACTAGAAAATCGTACAATACAGTATCTACAAGTAATAATATTAGAGTTGAAGGAAATTTTCTAAAACTTCCAAAGCTAGGTTTAGTTAAAATTAAACTTCATAGACAGATACCTCAAAATTATGTAATTAAATCAGCTACCATTAGCCAAGAGCCTAACGGTGCTTACTACGTTTCTTTACTAACTGAATTTGAAAAAGACA
>NZ_JBOGCC010000341.1:0-1468 GCF_051656525.1 Clostridium sp.
TTAGTTATATTTTTACTAACATAACTATGGCTTATTCATCAGCACTTAGAAGTACAGAGCAACCAAAAGTACCAATGAGAGCAAGTGTTATTGGTGTTTTAGTAAATGCATTTTTAAACTGGGTATTTATATTTGGAAACTTAGGAATGCCAGAAATGGGAGTTATGGGAGCTGCCTTTGCAACATCTATTGCAAGAGGAGTAGAAATGCTTTATATAGTCCTTGTAGTATATATAAAGAAAAATATTGTAGCATCAACTATAAAAGAAATGAGAGGCTTCAGTAAAAGTTTTGTTAGAAAATATTTTAATACAGCAACACCAACTATATTAAATGAGCTTGTATGGTCTTTTGGAATGACGGCATTTTCAATTGCTTATGCAAGAATTGGAACAAGTGCTGTTGCAACAATGCAAATAGCAACAACTTTAAATAATATGTTTATGGTTATATGTATAGGTCTTGCAACTGGAGCGTCTATCATGGTAGGAAATAAAATAGGTGCAGGTGAAGAAGGGGTTGCTTTAGATTATTCTAAAAAAATAGGATTCTTATCACCAATCTTTGGAATGGGTTTAGGACTTATAATTATGATGACTGCAAAGTTTATAGTGGCACCATTTAATATTGAGCATAGAACTTATATAGATACAGTGAATGTTTTATATGTAATGGCATTATTCTGTCCTATAAGATTCTTTAATATTGTAATGATTGTAGGAGTATTTAGAGGCGGTGGAGATACTAAGTATTCAATGTTAGTACAAGCAGGAACTATATGGCTTTATGCAGTACCACTTGCATTTATAGGAGCAACAATTTTTAATTTAGGAGTTGTACCTGTATATTTTTTAATTTGTAGTGAAGAGATAATAAAAATAGTCTTTGAAATGGTTAGATTAAGGTCCGGTAAATGGCTTAGAGTAGTCTGTTAAAAAAATGTGTGAATTAGCTCAAATAAGAATAATAGTTAAATTAGAGCTAGTAGAAGTAAATAATTTTTTAAAAAATTATTTACTCCAAACAATGCATCAAACTTTAGTAATTCTGAAGATATTATACTTTAAGAAGAGAAGGGGATAAGTTATATTTTTATTTCACATGATTTAAGTATAGTTAGAAGAATAAGTCACAGAGCAATAGTTATGTATTTAGGTGAGATAGTAGAAGAAGGATTAACAAAAGAAATTTATGAAAATCCAAAGCATCCATATACAAAAGCATTAATGAAGTCTATTCCGATAAGTGACCCAAGACTTAGAGGGAAAAAGAAAGCAAAGTTTCTTGTTTTCTTTTCCAAAATTAGAAAAGGAAGAAGCTATAGTTAACTATAGCTTCTTCCTTTTTATTATTTTTCTATTTTATTATTTTCATATTTTTTATTGTAGAAGTTCATAAAGAAATATAATGGAATAGCAACTATAAGTCCACCAAGTCCCCAAATTATTTGTTCAGGAGTTGATTGGAA
>NZ_JBOGCC010000342.1:0-1109 GCF_051656525.1 Clostridium sp.
TGTGATTCACTATAATTCTTCATTTTTAATTCTCAATTCTTAACTTCTCCACAAATCTTGCAATCCTCTTAACTCCTTCAACTAAATCTTCAGTTGAAGCTGCATAACAGGCTCTTATATATCCTTCTCCACAGTCTCCAAAAGCATTTCCTGGTACTGCTAAAACTCTTTCTTCCATTAAAAGTCTTTCACAGAATTCATCTGCTGTAAGTCCTGTAGATTTTATACATGGAAATACATATAATGCTCCAAGTGGCTCAAAGCAGCTAAGCCCCATTTCCCTAAATCCATTTACAAGAATTCTTCTTCTTCTATTATATTCATTAGCCATTTTTTGAACACTATCATCACCATTTTTAAGTGCTTCTATTGCTGCATATTGTGCTGTTGTTGGTGAACACATTATTCCATATTGATGTATTTTTTTCATTGCATCTATAATAACTCTATTTCCACAAGCATATCCAAGTCTCCAACCTGTCATTGCATAGGCTTTTGAAAATCCATTTATAACTATTGTTTTATCTCTTACTTCTTCAAATTCAGCTATTGATACATGTTTTTTATCATATGAAAGCTCTGCATATATTTCATCAGATAATATTATTACATTTTTATCTTTTAAAACTTCTACAATTTCACTAAGCTCTTCTCTTGTCATTATTGCCCCTGTTGGGTTATTTGGAAAAGGAAGTATAACAACTTTTGTTTTTTCTGTTATAGCCTCTTCAAGTTGCCAAGCCTTTAATTTAAAGTCATCTTCCTCTCTTAAGTTTATTATCTTAGCAGTTCCTCCTGTAAAGGCTGTACACCCTCTATATGCAACAAAGCTAGGTTCAGGAATAATAACTTCATCTCCCTCTTTAACTAAAGCTCTAAGAGCTAAATCAATTCCCTCACTTCCACCAACTGTTACTAAAATCTCATCCTTTGGATTATAATAAGTATTAAATCTTCTAACTAAGTAATTGCTTATCTCTTCTCTAAGCTCTATAAATCCAGCATTAGATGAGTAATGAGTATGTCCTTTTTCCAAAGAATAAATTCCAGCCTCTGTAATATTCCAAGGAGTAACAAAGTCTGGCTCCCCTACTCCTAATGAAATTACA
>NZ_JBOGCC010000343.1:0-1369 GCF_051656525.1 Clostridium sp.
CAGAATCATTATCAAAAGAATAAATAAAAATACCAACACCAACGCCTATTACAATAGCTACTAAAACTATAATTGCAATTATTTTTTTCATTACTTAGCATCTCCTTAAATTTTAATAGTATAAGTATACTATTTCAAAATGAATAGGATATAAAAGGAAAGTAAGTTTTTTATTTCTAAAAGGTGTCAAAACTGTAATAAATTTAATGTATTCTAAAAATAGGAAGTGTGCTACAAGTAAAGCTACCTCCAGCTTTCATTATTTCAGAATACTCACAATAAAAAGGTTTAAAATGTAATTTTTTTAATAAAGAGAAAATTTTTTTATTAGAAGTTATAATTCTTTTATTTCCAAGATTAATAAAGTTAGTACCAAGTTGTTTAGCAGTTTTATTGTCGATAAAATAAAGAATAGGAATGTATTTTTTTATAATGGGAATATCATAAACATAATTAGAGATAAGTCCATGATCTTGATAAAGAATATTAAAAACACAATCAAGATGAAGCATTTTTTTGTAATTAAATCTTATAGGAATAACTTTAAAAGGTTTATTTACAGAGAGAAGATAGGATTGTAGTTCATAAACTGCATCTATAGAAGTACGAGAGCTTAAACCTATAAAAATAATATTATCATGAATAATTACATCTCCTCCTTCTATAAAGTTCTGAAATTTATATATTTTAATATACTTATTAGATAAAAAATCTTCAATAGCAAGGGTTTCTTTTATTCTATGAGGATTTTTAATTTTAGAAATAAAGAAGATATCGTCAATAACAAATCCAATATCACGAGTAAAAACTTGATTTTTTCCATAGATTGGATTGAGAAATTGAATATTAACATCTTCATTAATAAGTAAATTTATAAAAGTATTATATTGACTAAACATAAGAGGGATATTAACTTTTTTAAAGAGATGTTTATTTAACAAGTCAAAATTACAAGGATAACACATAATAAGAGTTTGAGCTGTATCGTAATTATTAATATGATTAATTTTCATAAATACCACCTTTAAAAATATATTTAATAATAGTATTTACAAAAATTTATATATTATAAATTAAAGAAAAAAGAAGCCTTGAAAATTAAGACTTCTTTGAAAAAATTAAGATTAGTAAAGAATCAAATACAACATCTATTGCAAGATTAGAAGTTAATAATACTAGAATTATAACTATAATCATAATTAATATATCTATTAGTATAAAATTGATTTTTAAATTATGTAGAAGAAATTAAACATAAGAAAGGTTCAGATGCATCAATTTCTTTTAAATTTTTAAAGTTACATACATTTAAATCTTCTAAAATATCATTTTTCTTAACAAAGTGATGATGAGAGCCTTCTTTCCAATC
>NZ_JBOGCC010000344.1:0-1196 GCF_051656525.1 Clostridium sp.
TCTCCGCCTTGAAGCACTACAGTATTTTTATTTTCTTTTTTTATAGAGTCAACTATAGTTTTAGCTCTAGCAACTCCTCCTCTTTCACCATGCTTATCTACAACTGGATAAATCACATGAGAGTCGTTAAAATATAGTAATGTAGCCTTTTCTTGAGCAGCAACCAATGACGAAATAAGTAAAAAACTAAGTAATAATTTTTTCAAAATACACCCTCCAATAAAATAATTAAATTTAAATCTGAAGTATTATATCATATATACTAACTATAAAGCAAAAAGCTGTAGATTTCTCCACAGCTTTAACTATTAACTATTATGCCTTCGTTATCTATATTCTCTTTAAAATCCTGATTGCTTATAGATATATAATTTACAACATCTACAGTATATATTATACTACTCTCCTCAAAATAATCTCTTATTTTATACATAATTTTATCTACATCACCTTTTATTGCAATATCTATATCTGAAACTTTATTATAATCTCCTCTTGCTCTAGATCCAAATATTACAATCTCATCTATCTCAGGAAATAGATAATATAAAGCTTTTATCTCATCTAACTCTCTTTCCTTCAAACCAAACTTCATTTAAAAGTTCATCTCCTTTAAATAGTGAAATAACAACTCTAATTCTTTAAAATATTTTTTTGTTATTCTTAAATATATATCATCTGCCATTGATTGACTATAAATATGTGATGTTAAATTTCTATCATCTATCATCTCTATCCAAATCTCACCATTTTTTATAATTCCAGCTTTATATGCCTCTCTTACAACACTTTTTGGTGTATTCACACAATCTATTCCTTCATTCATTAAATATGTTTTTAATATCTTCCAAGATAACTCTAACGTGAATTCAAATCTTTGAATTACCCCATCCTTTAGTGTTGACAATTCTATTTTTTTACTATCTTTTATGGCTTCATCTAATCTTGAAACAGCGTTCTCTAAATCTTTAATTTTTTCACTCCATCTCTTTCCCATAAAAACATCACCCTATTCTAACTTTTTTATATATTGTATCACATCTATCTAGCTTAAGCAAAAAAGCTGTAGATTTCTCCACAGCTTTAATATTTTTTACTTATTTTTTATATCCTCAATAGTTATTGATCTTATATTTGTAGCTCTTCCCTCTTTTGGTAAATCTATTTTTCCTTCATTTATAAGTTCAACTGCAATA
>NZ_JBOGCC010000345.1:0-4169 GCF_051656525.1 Clostridium sp.
AAGACTTATTAACACATATTCTGGAAAACGGTGCTAGCAAAGAAGACCGTACTGGAACCGGTACATTGTCAGTATTCGGACATCAGATGCGTTTTGATCTTACCGAAGGGTTCCCACTGGTAACTACCAAGCGCTGTCACCTGCGTTCCATTATCCATGAGCTATTATGGTTCTTAAATGGCGATACCAACATCCAGTATTTGAATGATAACAAAGTACGTATCTGGGATGAATGGGCTGCTCCAGAAGACGTACTCGATCGTGATGCTACGGTAGATAATCTGTTAAACACCGGCAAAGTATTTAACACGCATGAAGCCATGACTTCTACATATCTGGTAAATAAGCTGATGCATTACCAGACAGTAGAAGATTTCACTGAGTTGTGTAAAGAAGCAGGGCTATTGCCTAAAGACCATATCGTGTATAAAGCACGTAAAGGCGATTTGGGTCCAGTGTATGGCCATCAGTGGCGTTCATGGGAAGCTGCAGATGGTCGGACTATTGATCAGATCTCTGAAGCAATTGAGCTACTGAAAAACGATCCTGATTCGCGCCGTATTATTGTATCGGCTTGGAACGTCGGCGAATTGGATAAGATGGCGCTAATGCCATGTCATGCATTGTTCCAGTTCTACACTGTTGAAATGTCGGTGGAGGAGCGTTTCGAACATTGGGTGTTTAATACACCAAGTGATGTATTAGAAGAATGGAAAGACGGTCCGGTAACTACATACGCTGCGTGGGCAGAGAGCGAACATGGTTTAGCGTACCCTACACGTAAGTTGAGCTGTCAGTTATTCCAACGTTCGTGTGACACGTTCCTCGGTTTACCATTCAACATCGCAAGCTATGCACTGCTAACGCATATGATTGCACAACAATGCAATATGATCCCGGATGAGTTCGTTTGGACTGGTGGTGACGTACACCTGTATAAGAACCATATGCAGCAAGCTAACGTACTGCTATCGCGTGAGCCTAAGGCATTACCGTATCTGCATATCAATCGTAAACCATCAAGTATCTTCGATTACAAAATTGAAGATTTTGAAATTCGTGGTTATGAGCCACATGATCATATCCCAGCACCAATTGCAGTTTAAGGGGCAAGTGAATGACACCATTAATGGAAAACGGTTGGTTAACCGGTAAATTTGCAATGCCTCACCTTGGGCATATCCATCATATCCACATGGCAGCTACTCGCGTTAAGAACCTGTATGTAGTAGTGTCGCAGAACGACAATCGTTTTGAAGACCCACGTCTTTCATTGCGTAATCGTGTATTGTGGATGCGTACTATCTTTAAAGATATGCCACATATTCATATCTTACATGTGGATGAGACTAATGTCCCTGAATATCCGAACGGGTGGGAACACTGGTCTAAGCTGGTTAAGGAAGCATTACCGAAAATTACTTTCGATGCTGTCTTTACTTCAGAAGAACAAGATGTAAGTGATTACACCAAGTACTTTGCTGGGCATACATTGAGTGTTGTGGTTAACGATGCTAAGCGTATTGAAGTGCCTATCTCTGCGACAGCTATCCGTAAAGATATCTATCGCCATTGGAGCTACATGCCTTCTGTGGTGCGCAAAGACTTCGCTACCAAGATCTGTATTGTAGGCACCGAATCGGTTGGTAAGACATCGCTGACTAAGATGCTGGCTAAGTTCTTCCGTACATCATGGGTGGAAGAATACGGACGTACTTATTGCGAACAAAAGTTATGTATGGATGAGACTCTACTGACTTTTGATGACTACGGCCATATCGCTGCTAAGCGTTTTGAAATGGAGCAAGACGCATTAGCATGTGCTAACCAAGTCATGTTTGCTGACACAGCTGCGTTAAGCACGAATTTCTTCTGCTTAATGTACGAAGGTCGTGAAAACCCGTTAGCGACGGCATATGCTGAGCTGGAACAATACGATGCGTTCATCTATCTGACTGATGATGTTGAGTGGGTTGCAGATGGCTTGCGTAAGAACACTGATCGTGACTACACCCGTCGGTTGTTCCATACCATGCTGGAGAACTACGCTAAGCGTAAGGGCACTGAGCTGCACGTGGTAAGCGGTGACTACAATCAAAGACTGTGTAAGTCTATCGATGTAGTTAAGTCAATCATGGCGCGTAAAGTAACAATCAAATAAGGATATACACATGTTCAATTTCATGAACCCATATCAGATCGTACGGGAACTGATTCAGCTATCACGTTGGGGCCGCTGGTTTGTACCAACCGCAGCAATCATTATCATTTATGTTTGCGCCATCAACAACAGTTCATGGTGGGAAACACTTTCAGCTATTGCTGGATTGTTCTGCGTGGTGCTGGTGGCTGACAGAAAGTTAACGAACTTCTTCTGGGGTTTGATTAACTGCAGCTTATACGGACTGGCATCGTATAACAGTGCGTTCTATGGCGATATGGCACTTAACTGGGTGCTATATGTACCGTTCCAATTTATTGGACTGTATCTGTGGAACAAGAACTCTGATTACGATGATTGCGTTGAGTCTAAAGCATTGGACAGCAAAGCATTGTCATTTGTAGTGCCTGCTGTGATGTGTGCGATATTCTTAGGAGCGTCATTGTTAGCTTCTTTCAATGGTGCACATCCAATGTTGGACTCCAGTAACGTAGTGCTTTCAGTTACAGCGACAATCCTGATGGCATTGCGATATCGTGAGCAATGGGTTTGTTGGATTCTGGTTAACTTAACTGGTATCGGTATGTGGGCATGGAACCTAACTAACGGTAACGGTGAAGGAATTGCAGCGTTAGCTATGTGGTCAGCATTCTTAGTGAATAGCTGCTATGGTTTCTATAGCTGGACCAAAGCACAAAAGTAAAATAAGGAGGAGGGGGAAACCCCTCCTCTAAATCTTCTTAGATATATATTATCTAAGTGAACCAAGACCTTTCAAGGATATTATGATGTCGAAAACAGAATTTACCTTAAGTAACTTTGTTGCATGCACTAAGCGTGTTCGTAAGATTCCAGCTAGAGCATTAGCTTTACTGGATCGCATTACGTGCCCGGCTAAGAGTGTCTCTGGCATATATAACGATGCTGCATTAACAGAGTTGTATAGCTTAGGGTTAATTACATTCAGTGATGGTTTTATCAACGTCACTGAGAATGGAATGATGGTAAACAAGATCGATTACAAAGATACTAAGTCACTACGTCCGGTGAAAGCTAAGGCTTATCCATTCGCTCCACCTGCCGAGTGTTTAGGTATCACTCCGATTGATTTCTGGGATAAGAACATCGATATCTCTACGGTTGTAAAGGGTAAATCTAAATACGATCGTCGACATACGGACTTCCGTGGATATGAGGATGATTTGGTTCATTTGGATATATTAGAGGCTGTGTGCAATAAAGAATAAATGGGGTGTCGTTCTTATGAACAATACACCACCATTAAGGGTTTTAAAATGGAACTGCAAAAATATACTTCCACTGATCAATATGACGCTGTTCAGATTTCTGGCATTGTTGTAGATCCAGGTACCATGGCTGCTACATTTACCATTCATGGTATGGAAGAAACGATCCATGTAAGTTCAGACTTCATGCACCGTAACAACCCGCGTAAAGACGACTGGTTTGTACGGTGTCAGCGCGGCTATGGTCGCATCGTGCGTAATGAAGAATTCGGTATGTTGTTCCGTCCGGTACCTACTGAAGTCATGGCAGATGTGCCTAATGCGGCTATTGGATCAGAACCGCAGGACGATGAACCTGCCTGTAATGTACTCGAAGCATAATGTACTCTCTAGCTGCCCGTAAGGGCAGCTAATATAAGGAAATATAGAATGAAAAAGATCGACAAATTTATCAATCTGGTATCTAACAACAACTACCTGTCAAGTAAAGATGGTGCAATTTCTGCAATCGGCGATATCTCTATTGATACTCGCGGTGTACGTAAATATGTAGCAGTTGAAACCACTACTGGATGTGATAATGTCGTATCTGTTTACGATGACATGATGGTTCCTGTCTTTCGTAAGGTACTTGAGAAAACCAAAGTGGCTCCACGTGAAGCATGTCCAGATGATATTATCGTCGGACCTAACTACTGTGGTATTATTGAAAGCGTTAGCGTAGAAGAAGATCGTATCTATTTCCGTAAGCACTTTGGTGG
>NZ_JBOGCC010000346.1:0-2550 GCF_051656525.1 Clostridium sp.
CTTAGGATCTAGCGCCGTAAGGTGTGGGGGTTCGACTCCCTTCATCTGCACCATAATTATTTATGCGGGTATCGTATATCGGTAATACTCCAGCCTTCCAAGCTGGAAAGGTGAGTTCGATTCTCACTACCCGCTCCAAATATAAGCAACTTAGAGATAAGTTGCTTTTTTATTTCTTATTTAATGTAAAAATATAAAATAAATCACAAAAAATAGAAAACAATCCACAGAAAAGAAATAGAAAAAGAAAAAAATAAGAAAAACTGTGGATAAAATAGTGAAAAAGTGAATATAAGCATCTATAGCTCAGCTGGATAGAGCGATGGACTTCGAATCCACAGGTCGGGGGTTCAAATCCCTCTAGGTGTACCAAATATAATTAAAATACTAGAATTATAGGAATATAATGATAGTATTTTTTATTTAGTTTAAAAATGTATTATTCAGATATTAGTAAATAAAAAGAAACAGGAAAATATATTAATTTAAAATAAAAAAATATAAATAAATCTATAAAATTTAAATATAAAAATATATAATTAAGAAGGAACAAAGAAGGAGGGAATGGGTTGAAAGAAATAAATAGACAAGGAAGGAAAATAGCTTTTAGAGATAGTAGAAGATTAATATTACATGATAAGCTAGGTTTTTTCTTAAAGATAGGAATTTTCTTAATAGGATTATTTGCAACTAATATTATTGCAGTATTTATTGGGAAAAAGATAAGTGTGATTTTAGGGATACTTTGTTCAATACTTATAGGGGTATTAGTAAATGGATTATTCAATAAGTTTTTATTAATATCTGAAAAGGAAGGGTATTCAATAAATATACATAGTAGTAATATAACTTTTATTACATATCTTAATTTGCTTATATGGAAGTTTATAAATAAAATAATAGTAGTGTTTCCAATTCTAATATCTGTACTAAATATAATAAATACATCGCTTTTTATAAAAGGAGATAGAATTTATATAGAGAAAATCCCATATTCTTTTGTAATTTGCTTAATTGCATCTTTAATAATAGGACTTCTAATAGATTTATTATTTTTACCAGTAGAATATATATTAGTAGAAGAATCAGAAAAAAATTTAATTAAGGCACTTATAAAAAGCTTTAATATATCTAAAAGGAAGATAGGATCAACTTTAATAGTACTTATAGTATTAAATTTACAAGTATACATAATAGGCGTGGTTGCTTTCTTTGGATATAGAACAAGCGGATTTGGAATATTAACATTATTAGCGTTCTTATTTGTAGTAGTTGCTTTAGCAGGATATGCTAGATTAGTTAAAATAAAATGGTATAGAACATTAGTAAGATTAGGGAAAAAATAAGAAAGATAAGAAAGAGTGCTTATAAGTACTCTTTTATTTTATATAAAGATAAAATATTTAAAAGTAGAATAATGATTACTTTTAAATGAGGAGGAAAAATGAAAAGGATAATATATACAATAGGACATTCTAATTATTCAGTTGAAAAATTAGTTGAAATGATAAAGAGATATGGAGTAGATACAATAGTGGATGCACGTGGAACAGCGTATTCAAGTTATAACACTCAATACAATTTGAATGTTATAACAGAAAATTTAAAAAAGTATGGAATAACTTATGTGTATATGGGAAAAGAGTTAGGTGCACATATAGGACAAGAAGAACTTTATATTAATGAGGGGTATATGGATTTTAAAAAAATAGCTCAAAGTAAGTCATTTAGAAAAGGAATAGAAAGATTAAAAGATGGAGTAGATAAAGGTTATACAATTTGTATACTTGGAGCAAAACAAAATCCAATAGAATGTCATAGATTCTCATTAGTTGCAGAAGAATTAGAAAAAGAAGGTTTTGAAGTAAGAAATATTATGCACAATGGGGAAATAAAAAGTAATTATGAATTAGAAGAAGAATTAATAGATAGATATTTTGATAGAAATGATATAAATTTTTATTCGATTTTGGATGGTCAGAAGAATAGAGAGGAATATTTAGAGCTAGCTTTAGAAAAAATAAATAGAGAAATAGGATTTAGATTAGAGAAATTAAAAGAAAAAGGTTATAAACTTTAAATTTTTCTGATAAAAATCTTTACCAAAAGTAGTGTTTAGTTAATTAAATACTACTTTTTTATAGAAAATTATTAGATAAAATTATATAGAATAGATAAAATAAATGAAAACTTATCCAAGTGTATCTATATAAGAAAAAAAGAGAAAAAGTATAAATAAACTAGAAAATATAAGATAATTTAGAAAAAAGAATATATGATATGTATTATTATGTGAAATTTGTGATAGAATAAATTCTGTTGCAAGGGAGCAGATAAAAAACAACAAGAAAAAAGTTGTTGACAAGAAAGTTTCTAAGTGATAAGATAAATGAGTCGCTTGAAGCGATGATGATGATCTTTGAAAATTGAACAGATTAATATATAAACAAACTTAAACCAGCAATTCTTTTATTAGTAAGTTTTATGAGCAATTTAAGATTAAACTTTTTATTGAGAGTTTGATCCTGGCTCAGGACGAACGCTGGCGGC
>NZ_JBOGCC010000347.1:0-19691 GCF_051656525.1 Clostridium sp.
CCTATTAAATTAAATCCATCCCAGTACTCGCACTTATCGCAACTGTTATTCCCATAATTGAATTTGTATACATCTACCGTCTCGTGTTTATTCCTCATATTAAATCCTCCTAAGAAATTCTAATTTTAGTTCTTTAATTTAAAATACTCTATCAAGTTTCTTATCTTTACTAACTGTGTATAGTGCTGTCTGCGATATTCAAACCTAATTCCGAAGTCAGTTATTATACAATTAACTTCTTGTCCCGGAGTTATTAAATATACATTATTCTTATAGTCTATGTACGTACATTTCTTTATACAAATCAGTGTTCCTTCCATTTCATTGCTCATCTTCCACCTCTCAACCGATAAAGTATGTTTTTTATTCGCTCTGCATAAATTCAAAGTCACAATCATTGCATTTCATATAAATATTAGTGATACTATATTGTTCTAGTGTAACTTTATTAGCAATAAAACCTTGTGCTTCTTTTTTAATTTCTACATTGCAACTACAACATCTCTCACATTCCATTGACTCACCTCTAAAATACTGATTTTATGCTCGTTACTTATTTACTAAAATAAACTTTTCATATATTTGCTTAGCATTCATCATATTATCAAATTCGTACTCTCTTTTATTCATTTTGCTAACTATATATAAATTATACTGTGTAATATGAGATACTATTTTATATCTAACATCCATTTCCCTTTCAACTCTATCTCTTTTTACTAATATATCCCCTATCTCATAGATACTCATATTCTTCCTCCTTTGTGTTTAAAAACCTTATTTTATACTAATAATACATATCTATAGGGAAAACATCATAGTTATCACTATCCCTACCATCATTTCTTCCTAATCCATACCCACTAACTTTTACACGAATATCTTTCGAGAATTGCAACCATTTGCCAATGAATTTACTTGCATCTGGTTTTGTTAGCACATTGTTTTTCATGCTTTCATATATTTTAAAGTAATCTTTTATACATTCATTCCTCATCTTTCTATCTTTTATACTTGGTACACAATCATCACTATAATTTATTTTATTCCTTATTATCTCAATGCAATTAACTTGCTTTTCGGTAGCTTTCATATTCACCCTCCTTAACACTTAAAAACATACTTTTATTTACTTATTTTACCAATTTATTTAAGTCAAAATATTAGGAGTGATTTATATTATATCACTCCTTGTTACTATTTAATATTACTTAGTTCTTCCTGTCGTTCCAAATCCGCCTCTATCAATATTACCAAACGATTCAACTTCTTCAAGCTCTAACTCAGGCATAACTTCCATTATTCTAAACTGGCCAATTTTATCTCCTTGCCTTATCCATGTTCCATGTTCTACCCCATCTAGAAGTAAGTCATCTAACATATTTTCATGACTAGCTCTTTCTGTATCTTTACTTTGTAAGCAAAATACTGGCATATGCCATTGATCATTATCTCCTATATAGGTATCATCAACAATCCCTAGAGAATTAGTTTGTATTACTCCCCATGTTTTAAATGTTGAACTTCTAGGAGCTAAGTGGCCTTCCCACCCCTTTGGCAATTCTAACGCAAATCCCAATGGTATCATTGCTCTTTCATGTAGTGGTACGAATACATCTTTATTAGCATATACGTCTATCCAGTTACCACGACTTATTTTTTCTAGCTTTGCTGCACCTTCAAAATACTTTATTCTTAGTTTCATTTCTCATTCTCCTCAGTTTTATTATATTTACAATCACTACACATGATTGGTTGAAACACACAGTTTTTATAACATATTGAATATCTATCACACTTTTTACAACATTGTTTCTTATTCAAGTTGCAAATTGGTATCAAGCTATATTCCTCCTAATAGAAGTTGTATGACTTACTGTTAATTATATATTAACATCTTTCCAACAATAAGGCAACACTTTTCTACAATTTATTTATAGTTTCTTTTACTGCTTCTTCTATTTCTTCTATCTCTACTTGATTACTTAAATATAGTTCATATGAAATTGCATCGGCCATTGTACTCAATTCAGCACATTTAAGAGCTACTTCTTTTAATTTACTTCCATCTCCTTGATTAACTTGTGAGAATAAATTATTTAATTCCATACAAGTAGATCCTAATTCTACTACTCTATCACTTATATATTTGTCACTTTGTAACATTTGTCTTGATATTTGTCTAAATCTCTTTTTCATTGTTATTCTCCATTTCTACTTCTACTTCAATATGTCCTATATAATCCATTTCAGTAGAGTCATTACTTTCAACAAATATTATTTTATTTATTGTATATTCATTTCCATTTCTAAGTCTTATTCCCGTTCCTACTATTGGTACTATAGGAAAATCTGTCTTCCCTACTATTTTATTATTATGTCTTATTACTACTCTCATTGTCATTCTCTCCTTATGTCTACTATTAATTATTGTTTAACTCTATTTTCTCCAAGAAATCTACTCCATTTAATAATGTTGCATTTTCTTCATTCTGAAACCATGAGTAAGGTATACTCTTTCTTTCTTGCGTATCTTTGAAGTTTTGTACTTTTGAACTATGTACTAAATATACTTCATTATGTTCCTTAAATCTTATTAAGTAATATGAATGTTTGGTATACCTATTCCATTCTTCTAGAAAAACAAATTGATGATCTTTTATGTTGCTCATGCTAAAAGATGTCTTGTTATTTGTATTCTTCGCTTCTATTGCTATCGCATCTCCATTACTTAATACACCAAAATAATCGGTAAGGGATTTGGACTTTGGCACGCATCCAATAATGTGTCCACCTTTTCCTCTTCGTATTAAAAACTCTGTATGTAGCTTAAAGATATATGCTACACCTTGCTTAATATACTTATTACATTGATTAGTAATCTCTGTTTCAAAGTCCATACCTCTATTTGAATGAGTTGATTTTCTTTTTACTGTTTCTTTTTCTGTCATGTATATGATTACTCTCCTAATTCTTCTTCAATGATTGATTTGATCTTCTCTACTGCTTCATTTATATTATAGTTGCTTACAGAATAGTCATGCATAAAACCTTTAAATCTTAACTTATCATCTTTAAGTCTTCTTTCAAATTCATTTATATCATCTCCGCGTTGAACTTGTCTTTCTCTAAGTGTTGCATCATCAACAGCTATAAAGATTGATACTATATTGGTTTCTCCTACTACTTGTGATAATTCTTCGTATCCTTGTCTATCTACTATGAATAATGAAATCGGATTCTTTATGTACTCTTCATGAGTTAATCCATATTTCCATACACCAAATACCGTATTATATTTTCTTGTTTCTATGAACTTACTTTCATCTTCAAAGAAAGTTTCATCAACAAAGTAATATGCTTTCTCATCAATTTCTTGCTGACTTCTTGGAGGTCTAGTTGTATGACTTACTAATATTGGAATATTCATTTCCTCTGATATTCTTTTGCATAAAGAATCTTTACCTGCATTTGTAAAACCCATTACACAAAAAGTTTTTTCTTTAATCTTCATAATCAATCTCCTCTTAAGCTTTAATTTTCATAGAGAAGAATTTGTGGCCTCTTCTCTATACTTTAATAATATACTACTATTAATTGTATGTCAACATTTATTTAAGATATTCATTATTTATGTATATTATTTCTTTTAGATTAGTATTATTTTATCATCCGATGGGTATTCTAGTACATAATACATAAGAACTGAGCGCCCATTTTTCACCCTTTTGCCTAGTTTTCTTAGTGTTTTTAACAATTTTACTTTGCAAAAACTTACCACTTTTCTACCCTCAAAATGGCAAAAACTTACCACTCAACTATTCGAAAAACAGTTTCCCTAGAGTATCTTTGGCCATCTCTTCTCTTGTTCCACTCCATATAACTGAAGGATTGACAGCAAAGAAATCTTTCATTCCGAAACCATTTATCACTCTAACATAAGAGAATAGATAGTACTCTACATTTGCTATTTTAACATTAAATCTTAACAATTCTCTTCTAATCTTATTCATATTACTCTTATCTGTACTAATATTTAATATTTCACATATTTGTTTAAATGAAAGTTTTCTTATTTTAAAGAAATTCTCTTCCCCTGGATTTTCACATAATATATTTAACTCATAGTGTAAATATGGTATTAATTTAAACACATCACTTAAATATTTATGTTGATTAACTTTACAGTTTTCATATATTGTTCTTGTTGTATCTATAAAAATTCTTGTGTATTCTGAATTTTTATAGTCACTTTTACCTTTTGTAAAATAATCATTTGATAAATAGAATTTGTCCTCTGCCTCATACAATACACCAATATCCTTCATTTCACTTATAAAATTATAGAATGATCTATCACTTATTCTACACACACTCTTTAAATCAAGTCGAGTCATTGCAGTTAATGTATTTTTACAAGCTCTTTTCACCAGCAGATTTTCTTCTCTATCGTTATAATCTATAAAAGTTGCTAAATACATCAATCTTGCAATATTCGCTCTACTTATATTTAATTCTCCAAACAATAAATTATTTTTAACATAGCACATATGTACAAAACCTCCCAAATCTTTAGCATAATCTTTTAACATTTCTGTCGCTTTGATTATTTGCTTTTGTTTCTCGCTTAACTTACTTGCTTCTTCCCAAAACTCTGCTCTCTCGCGTATAAATTCTGAGTCTATTACAGTTCCTCTACTCGAGTGAAACTGTAACTCTTCACTTAAACTATACACTACCACATGTCTTTGTGTAGTACTGTCATACATTCTCTTCTTCAATTCATATCTCCTTCACTTTTTATTTAAAAAATAGAGAGTATCTCTACTCCCTATTAATTATACTTCACTATTAATTCTTTGTCAACTCTTAACTTATAAAACTAGGATTTTATTCCTTAATCTCGTTTGTAGACCCCAGTAATTGCAACGGTTTGCCAGCTCGACAATTCAAATATTTAGAGATATTGTCTATATTCACTGTAGATGCTTTCACGAAGTTAATTATTTCAATTTCTTTGTGTTTCATAACTGAGATGCCCTGAGAGGACTTTGATATTTTTAACATTATGTCTTTGCTATTGAATATCATTGCTCTTCCTATTGATGATTCTAATAGATATTTATCTTCTTTATCTATTATCTCCATGCCTATTACTTTATCTGTGTGTAATGCTTTTATTAATTTTGTTCTATTTGTTTTAGTTTCATATGATGATAAAGGTAATCTTACTACTCTTCCTGTATTAAATGCTACTAACATTTCTTCTTTATAATCTATTGTTGGTATTATATCTACTATATATTCATTTTCTTCTAGTTGTAAATGTGATGGCAGATATAATCCTAACACACTAGTCTTGTGATCTGGTATGTCATTAGCTTTAAGTTTATAACAATTCTGCTTAGATGTAAAGATTAATAAATCTGCTTTGTTGCTGCTATTTCTTTCAGATATTATTACATCTCCATCTTTAAATCTATGTGTACTATTACTCTTTATAGATGTTAATCTTATTTTCTTGAAGTATCCATCTCTAGTTAAAACAAATTGAACATTATAATCTTCTATTAGTATATCTTCTTTTTGTTTTATATCTTCTATAATTTGTGTTCTTCTTGGCGTTTTATATTTGCTATTTATCTCTTTAATATCTTCTAAAACAATTTTTAATAATTCTTCTTTAGATTCTATTACTTTATTTATTGACAATACACTATCTTCTAGAGTTTTTATTTTTTCTAGTTTTTCTTTGATGTATTTTTCATTGATATCTGTCAGTTGTAGCTTTGATATATACTTAGCTTGTTCTGTATCAACTCCAAAAACACTAACTATGTCAGTTATTATATCTTTAGAGTATCTAACTGTATTAACTAGTTCGTCTAATTTACTTACTATACTACTATATCCTTTAAGTAAATGCAACTCTTTTTCATATTTATTTTTTTCATGATTTAATCCATTAGTTATACAAGATTTTCTAAAGTCTATCCATCTATCTATAATCTCCCATACACCTAATACTTTTGGCATACCATTTGTTAGCACATTCATATTGCATGAGAAACTACTTTCTAATGGTGTCATTGCATATAACTTATTTTCTACTTCTTCAAGATTAGTATTCTTTTTACATTCTACTTTAATTCCCATACCCTTCAAACCAGTAGAGTCTTTTATAGAATTTATTTCTTTCAGTTTACCTTCTTTTATTAGTTCAATTACTCTATTGATAATGTCTTCTCTATAAACACCATATGGAACTTCTGTAATAGTAATTGTTCTTTTTTCTTCGTCTCTAATGCACTTTCCTCTTAGTTTTAGTGTACCCTTACCTTTTGTATTAACGGTATTTATTACACTTTCATTATTTCTTATATACCCATATGTGGCAAAGTCAGGTACTAATATTGTTTTCTCATTAGTTTCAATATATTTAATTATAGCATTGCACACTTCATTAAAATTAAATGATGGCATTGTACTTGCCATACCTACAGCCATCCCTTCACTAGCTTGAGTAAGTATTATAGGATATTTAGAAGGTAAGTAAAGTGGCATTGTTTTTTTACCATCGTACGTAGGTATCATTTCAACATAATGTTTATCAACTTCTTTTAATGAATCTATTGCTAATTCACTAAGCTTAACATTGGTATATCTATCACTTGCCTCCATTAATAATTTTGATGTATACTGTCCAAAGTTTCCATCACCTATTATTAATGGTAAGTGATGTCTATCTTCTTGAGACATTTTTACTACTGTTGGATATACTGAGCCGTGACTGTGATATTGTGTAACTGCTCCTGATACATTTAATGATTTTGTTAAGTTAAAATATTTTTTAGTATACATAGTCCATAATGATCTTAACTGAGAAGGTTTTAATCCAGACTCAACACTTGCCAATGCTCTATCTAATATTACATCCGATGAGTATTCCATCATGTTATCTTCAATTATCTTTGTTATATCCTTTTTATCTGTTATATCTTCTATTGGTGGTTCTATCATATAATCATATAGATTTTTCTCAATATATTCTTTTCTATAATCAACTTTTGTGTCTAACCAGTTCTCAAATGACTCTATCATTTGTTCTACATCTTCTACTGTTACTTGTTGAAGCACTCTTGTTTCAGGATTGCACACTGTTTGTGCCATGACTTCTTTATTCGTTTCTCCTACGTTTTATCCAATGTTTCCATTGGCACTGACCATTTCTTGTAGTCTTTATAGACTACCCACCCGTTTCGAATAACGTATCAATAGTTACTCTACTCTCCTACAAAGGAGATGGTCGATACATCTTCCACAATTTACATAAAATTATGGCTTGACACGAGATTGTCTTATGTTTAAACACTTAGATTTCCTCGTTAGCTAACATTATTAATTCAATGCTAACCCCAGTGATTACTGGAAAAGGTGGTGAGGGCTAGGTTTACACTTACCCTTTTAATCTGTGTACTTCATGCTTTCTATTCCCAACTTTCTCTTTTATTATTTGGTCTCTCTCAGATATAGTTAAAGCATAGTATTTTTCTGAATCTGTAACCTTTATTTCAAACAATGGTGGAAGTGCGATATACACATATCCTTTAGTTATCAGAGAAGGGCATAATTTATATATATTTGCTAATCCAAGAACATTTATCTGTTTTCCATCTGAATCAGCATCTGATGTCATAATTATTTTTCTCCATCTCAACTTATCTATATCAAACTGAGGCAAGTCTTTTGTAAATTTATTCCTTACTTCTACACCACATTCAAGCAGTCTAATCATATCTTGTATTTCTTCATTGGCTAATACTTTCGGTATTTTATTTTTAAACGGATTTATCATCTTCCCTCTAAGTGGATATCCAGCCTGGAAGTATGAGTCTCTGGCTAGTATTATTGACCCTAGTGCTGACTTACCTTCTGTGAAGAATATTTCTCCACCTTTTTCTAATTCACAGTCAATAAATCCTTCTACTATACCATTTATTCCGTCAACTTTTTCAGTTAGCTTTTTCTTTAATACTTGTTTTGCTTTTTCATTATTTTCATTTGCTCTTTTACATATCAATACTTGATCTACCATTCTATCAAATAGTTTTTTATTTTCAAGTATTATTATCTCTAAGTTTTCAACTATGTAATCTCTGGCTACTTTTTTGTAATATTCTTTTTTTGTTGAGAACTTTGTCTGTCCCTCGAACTCAACTATATTACTAAATAATCTAGCTACAAATGATATTCCATTTTCTATGTCTTGTGGAGATATGTTTTGTTTCTCACTTTTCTTAAACATCTTATTGTCTTTACAATGTTTATTAAGTACATATCTGAAACCTTCAATTATTCCCTCAAATATTGTTCCGTTATCTTTTAAATAATTTCCATTTAGCATTGTCTCTTGGAATACTTCATCTCCAATACATATCCCAAATATTACTTCTATATTAGCTATTTCTTGTACTTCTTTTATTTCACCTTTTCTCTCTATTGTTGTTGTTTTACTAAATTGTTTTTGATTACATTCTATAATATCTCCGAGAATATCTTTGGAATAGTTTTCAAAGTATTGAATCATCGTATTGTTGAATACTTTAACCTCATCATTATGTTTATATTCAAATACTATCTTATCTGTCATTAATGATGCTCGTCTTAATTTATTTTCTATTTCATTTGGAGAAAACTTAGTTTCAGTATACATCGTCTTGTCTAATTTGAAAGATATCCTTGTTCCATGTTTTTCTGTTTTTCCAAGTTTTTCATATTGTTTATTCCTACCACCTTCTGAATATGAAACTCTATAGTGCATACCATTCATATAAGAATCACATATAAAGAAGTCACTTGTAAAATTTAGAACAGTTGTTCCCACACCGTTTACGCCGCTATTACTGTCCTCGCTTGTTTCATACTTACCACTTGCAAATAGAGTTTCAAACAGTAGTTCAACTGATTCTTCATCATCTATTGGTATACCTCTTCCTGTGTCTGATACTGTTATTATCTCACATGTATCATCTAGTTCTATTGATATTGTCCCTTTATCAAAATTATTTATAACTTCATCTGTTGCATTGTTTAGTAATTCACTTACACCATGATAGAAATTATCTCTACTTCCATAATATGTTGGAAGTTTTTCACGAGCCTGCTCTCTATGTGATAGACTACTTATCTTATCTTTTTTGAATTGTTGTTCCATTTTTAATATTCCCCTCTATTCTGTTTTGTTTTGTATAGCATGTATGCTACTGGTGTTCCTAATACTAAAGCACTTCCCCATATCATTGTTATGATTTTGATAAATCCATACGTTTGAATTGCTTCAAAAGTTGTTAAATATACTTCTTGTCTAAACATAGTTGTTGTTTCCTTCCTATTTCCTTATTTCTATTTATATATTATATTATTACTCATTATTTGTCAACATATTTAAGGATATTTTTCCCAAAAAAAGAGAAGGTTCTACAACCCTCTCAGAAATCCGTCAAACTAACAGTTTATTAGAATAACTAAATATTAAGTTTTCTATTCCAATTAAACTAAGTTTCTATATTATTGTATCCAATATTTTAGATAAGTATGTTGTTATATATTACCTATCTCCTAGATGGTATTTTTAACAGTCTACAACTTTTCTTTCCTTCTTATATAGAGGCTTACTTAGCTCTACACTTTCAAAAACTTCCTCTAGTTGCTCAGCATATTTCACACATTCTTGTCTAAACATATCGTTTACTCTAACACAGTCTCTTAATTCAATTGTGAATTTTTGAAATCTTTCATATTCTTGTTGCTCTTTAAATTGTAAGTATGATTTATCTATATAGATTGTTGTAAAGAACCACCCTTCCCTAACTATTCTTGGCAAACTGGTATTTACCATAACGAAAGCTCCTTCTTGAGAAACAAATTTCATAGAGTTATTTACGAACACTTTTAGTCTTAAATCGCTTAAGTCTTCTTTGTCTCCTTCAAAAAACACCTCTATTTTTTGATTCTTAAATACTTTCTCTGCTCTTGTTATTTCTACCGTTTCAACCTGTTTTGGTTTCTTCTCCTCTAGATACATATTCCTTCTACTATTTTCAATCGCCTTGTTACAGAAATATCTACTAGCTTTACCAAAGCTTTTGTTTATCTTACTTGTTGCACTCATTATAATACATCTCCTCTTTTGTTTAGAATAGTTTATACTTATATATATTATAATTAATAGCAAAAGTTTCCTACTTTTATGAAAAATATTAAAAATAATAATAAAAATATAAAAAGGATAGATGTAATTAATCTATCCTTATATCTCCTATCTATTTGTAAATCCTATTATACGCTTATTTCTATTTCTATTTCTTTGTTTTCTTTTCTCTAATATTAACTTTGCTTGTTGTCTTAGTGTTAATTCTTTATTAACCTTTATTGGCTCAGGTACTTTTACAAAGTGTCTGTTGAGTTCACACATTGTCATTCCACCTGCTCCTATCGGCGCTTTGAAATATACATGTTCTCCACATATCATTGTTATTTCAAATTCAGTCCCTATGTATCTATCTGTTAACATATTTATAGGTTTAATTAATCTTATCTTATCTCCAACTTTTATCATCGTTATTTATCCTCTTTCTTATTATTTTTATATATTCATCTATAAACTTCTGTTCTTCTGATGTTACATCTCTATTGAATTTACCTTTTGCTTGATTTATTCTATCTCCATTTAATTCAAGTGTTACTAAACTTTCTTCAGGTTTATCTTTTTCTCTTAGGAATAATATATTACAATGCCCATCTATTACTCTTTTTATATATGAACTTACACAGTGATTTTGCTGCACACTTTCGTCTTTAATCTCTTGAGTAGACTTAGGATATATTACTGTAAATTTCTTTCCTGTATATTCTAATCTTTCATCTATTGTATCTTTGAACTTTTCTTCATCAAACATTACTGATAGTCTATTGTAATTTCTAGTTGCTATTCTATGAGTTGTTAGGAAATTCTTTGGGTATTTATCATATTTTTCACTTATTCTACTCATCATTCTAGCATAGTCTCTTAACTCAACTAACATATCTCTTACATTGTCTATTGCCTCATATGTTTGAAGATAGTCTATATATTTTATTAGTCTAATCTGGTCATAATTGTATATTGTTACTAGCTGAATCAATCCGTCACATTCATTTGATATATATGATATTCTAAATTCTTTGTCAAAGTGTCTTATAGCTTTAGCATATGCAAATAATGTGTCTTTTCTTATTGACAACAAACCTTCCATGTTATATATATTCATGAACAAGTCTGGATTTTTCTTATACGATTCTATTAGTCCATTTGAAATCTGCTTATTATCTTGTCTTATTAATGCAAGCAATCTTTTAGGAATATCTGTTACATTGTATTGTATATTTTCATCTACTTTTGTCAAACCACAAGCATAGTATTGCTCAAATACTGAATAGTTTTCAATTTGTTTTAAGAATGTTCCTATGTTTTTAATCTTATCTGCTCTTGAAGAAGGTCTATGCCATCTATTACCAGTATAGCTATTTACTTGTAGGTCAACAAATTTTAAAAAAGTTCTATACTTCTCTTCTTGAAATGATTCTATTACTTCTAATAAATCGTACCCTCTTAATTGGGTACATATATCTTTTACTACTCTTCCACTTTTACCCACTGATTCTCCTGTTGATAGATTGTATTTTACTGTTTTACCATCTTCAAATTCAAATACTAAAAATTGTCTTTCTTTATATGATTTTAACATTGTGATTCCCCCAGTTTATTTCTTTAACTTATTTTATACCATAGTTTTCTTCTAATACTTTTGCTATTTTGTTCATTTTATCTAATACTATATTTCCTTGCCCACTTATTGATCCACCTAGGCAAGTTACTTCTATATGATAGTCATTTATATCTTTTGCCGGTGTTACTATTCTTATGCTGCTACTCCAATATTTATAAAAGTAAGTTCCCTTTTTAAGTTCTACACCACTTTCAAGTGTAATATCTTCTTTCACTTGGAATATGTCTCTTAGTCCTACTACTTTCTTCTTATATTTTCTTGAGTTGAAAGCATCTGTTATTAACTTTTTCTCTCTATCTTCTGTGTTATATTTAGATACTTTAAGTATAAGTCCTGTCTCTATTCTAAATTCATCGTATAATTCACTTGATATTATTTTCTCTACCATTTTACATTCACCTTCTATTCTTCATCTTCTTTTACTGTTACTTCACCTTTTAGATTAAGCATTTTTATTATTTGTTCTATTTCATTTATATTCGAATTACTTTCTCTCATTTTCTTAAGTTCTTTCTTAATCATTGGTATCACAACCTGTTCTTCAAATTCTTTCTTGCTCATTTTTTGAATATCTTGAAGCAAGACTATCTAGATAGACAAACATATTAGTTTCTACTCTTACTGCTTATTTGAATAATCTTATTGTTTTATTGAATCTCAATTCCTTATTCTTTATAGTTATTTCTCCAAGTATATGATACATTGGTGAGTATCTAGAGACAGGATTTTCTTTCCATGTTCTAACTTTATATGTGAAGTTCATTATATTATCTCCAATATATAAGTTTGTGTTACATTAGGATATTTGTCTGTATCTACCTTTGACAAGAACATTGATATAGGTCTTACATATGTATCTCTAGTACCATACAGTCCTGTGTATATTACTAATTTCTCTCTGTCTCTTTCATCTAAGTGATAGTAGCTATCTCCTTGTCTTATTATTGGTATTGGTCTTTCTAATTCTGTATGATAGAATACTAATATTTTATAGTTATCGTCATCTGACATTTTTCTTATTTCTTTTCTACTTACTGGAATTGATATGTTACTTACTGCATATATCATATCTTCTCCATCTTTTTCTTTCTTGAAGTGTCTATATATTCCTGGTATTTCTATAAAGTTATTTGCTTTACTACATTCTTCATGGATTAGTTCTTTTAGTTTGTTATTCATAATCTCCTCCTAGTTTTTCTTTAGTATTAAATAAAGAGTAGACAATTTCTTATCTACTCTTTAATATTATAATATTATTAATTATTTGTCAACAGTTTCATACAAAATAATCTTATTTTCTTTTAGTGATTTTTGTACATCTATTATTCTTTGTGACTTACTTCCTTTAAATAGCAGTGAAAAATCTTTTTCTTCTTCTATGTATCTTCCATCCACTATCACATCACAAAACTTTAATAGTTCTAACCTGTTGTTATCTTTTAAAATTTCTTCAATTGTATACCCAGTGTAACACCATATATTCTTATTGGTATTTATCTTTATCTTTTTTGCTAACCTTATTAGTGCTTCACATTGTTCAAATGGATCTCCACCTGAAAATGTAATATTAGTCAATGGATTTGATATCAATTCCAAATATGCTTCGTCTATACTAATATCTTTACCATTTTTATAGTCCCAGCTTGACGGATTATGACATCCCTTACATTTATGATAGCATATACAAGTATATAGCACACTACGAAGACCTTCTCCATCTACCACTGAATCATGGGTAATATCCATATATCTAATCATATATTACCTCTTAGTGTTATGCTTATATCTCATTTTAACTTCTTCCTGCTTACCTTTGTTGAAGTTTCTGTAGTCTGTCGTTAAGTACCCTGTCACTCTTCTGAGTCTCTCTATATTATCTTTATTACAAGATGGACAAACATCTTCAATCTCGCCAGTAAAACCACATTCTAAGCAAGTATCTATTGGGAAGTTTATTGCTAAGTAAGGTATATCTAAGTCCATAGCATATTCTATTATTCCGTCAATAGCGTCTATATTTTTAACAAATGTACTGTCAAGCTCTATGTATGTTATACATCCTCCCGTTGCATATTTACAGAATTGTGCTTCTAATTGTAATTTCTCTGCTATTGTAACCTTTTCAAATACTGGAATGTGATGTGAGTTAGTTAAGAACTCTCTATCTGTAACCCCTTCTATAGTTCCAAAGTCCCTTTGAAGTTTTTTCATTATTGTAAAACAAGCAGATTCAGCCGGAGTACAATATGTTGATGCATTTACATTATATTTATTTCCAAATTCTTGAGAATAATTATATATTTTTTCTACTACCTTTAATGCAAATTGATGTACTTCTTTATCTTCATTATGATATTTTCCAAATAAAACCTTACACATCTCAGCTATGCCTATGTAACCAAAGGCTAACGTTCCATGTTTCATTGCTTCATAAACATTATTATCAACTTTATCATAATCTTTTATCGTACCATTAGTATACATAAAACTTCCAGATTTAGGATTCTGACCACATATCTGTGTAAATCTATCTATTAATGATATAGACGTTACATCAAGCGTCTCGTCTAATTTCTCCCAGAATTTTTTTATATTTACTTTTCCTTCTTTGTCTATTGAGTCAAGGGCTATCCTTGGTAACACCATAGTCGTTGGCACTATATTGCCTCTACCTCTTTTGTCATAATCATTTGTAAATCTATTATATCCTATAAGTGTGCGGCATCCCATTGTACTCATATAAGTATATGGATTTCCTTCAACTTCTTCATTCATACTCCAATCGCAATTAACTATGTTTGGGTATATTCTATTAGCCAATGACTTTTTTGCTAATTCATATAAGTCATAATTAGGAGTTCCTGGTTTGTCATTTATTCCTTTTTTTCTTTGGAATATTGCTATAGGGAATATAGATGTCTTATTTTGTTTGCCAACACCCTTTAAACTTGCGTTTAACAACCATTTACTAACTAGCCTTCCTTCATTAGATATATCCCTTCCGAAATTTATAGATGTAAAAGGAACTTGACTTCCTGCCCTAGATTCCAATGTGTTTAAGTTATGATATAGTGCCTCTGCATGTTGTTGACCTTCCTCTTCTAGCATATCCATTGCATACTTCCATATCCTCGGATATTTTTCTGTAAGTTTTAATCCTTCTTCTATACCAATTTTATCACCTACAATTTCTTTTGCCTGCTCTTTTGTTGCCCATTCAAAATGTATAAAACCTTTTTGTAGATGTTTTGCCAAACTATATTTTACAAAAGGTGCTAACTCAAAATCTATGCAACACGAACCTACACCACCAAATTGTGTTTGACTCTGCACTTGGAATATAACTGCCACATTTTGCATTGCGCTTCTTATACTCCTAGCTCCTCTTACTCCACCGTTTCTTGTTTCAAAACCATCTCTTAGTAACTTTCCTACGTCAGAAAAGAGACAATTATGTAGTCCCATTGGAAGTTTTGAAAAATCATGAAGGTATATATAGTTATTATCGAATGCAGACAACACTTCTTTCCTTACCATATTTTTTCTTGCATATGCTTTATTTACTTCCTCGCCAACTCTAGATTCTCTACCGCTAAAAGAATACTGATCTACATTGGCATTGTCATTTGTTATATTTGAGCAATCTAGTATTGACCTAACCTTATCATCAAGAAATCTTGAAAAGTCTCTGTCCTTTGCTCTTTCATATCTGTAGGTTATGTATGATTTTGCAACATCATATAGTCTATATTCCATCAGTTTTTTCTCTACAATGTCTTGAATTTCCTCTATTTGCATAATTTCTTTATTGTCACTTGATATCTTATCCGATATTACTGCTGCTATTTTATACTTGCCATTTTCTCCAACATCTTTCATAGCCTTCAGTATTGCATTTTCTATCTTAGTTTTATCAAAATCTACTATACTTCCATCTCTTTTTATCACTTTAACATTTTCTGTCATTTTCTTACCTCTTTCTTTATTTATTTTAATGCTTCTTTTACTGTTAATTAAGTGTTAACTCTAACATATAAAAGAAGCATTTTATTTGTTTATTTTTACGCTGCATCTATTGAAAACACTGGGTTTCACAGGCTTTTTCTAACATTTTGCATATTTGTCTTAATATGTCATTTATAGTGTATCTCAACCCCAGTATCTAAGCCATTCTTATCCTAACAGTTAAAATTTCTATTTTATTGTTAAATTAATATGTCAATTAATCATTCTTAACACATTAATCATTGATTTAATCTATATAGTTTTTAATTCTTTAAGTATTCTCTCCATGTTATTACTTACTATAAATTCTTCTCTTCTAATCTTACCAATTTCTTTTTCTATATGTAACATTCTTTCCTCAGTTTTATTTTTCTCCCACTCAAGAAATCTCTTATACGCAACCTTATCCACTACGAAGGCGTCATTTTGTTTTAGCTCTCTTCCATCTGTTAATGTAACTACGCCTGTTCCATCTATTGACATATCAAAACTAATTAAATTTACCATAGTATCCTCCTAATTTATTTTTGTTTTCTTCCCATAAAACTCATTATCAATCTTTCTTGCATTTGCCACTAGCTCCTTGCGACTATTTAAGTCATTCTTAAATGTTAGATATACATCACAGTTTGAATGACTTAAATACTTTCTATCTTCACAACCTAAACATGGACTTTTGCACATGTTTATATCTCCTTTCATAGGATAATATTTTACTATTAATTAAGTTTCAACTAATATCATTTATACCCTATTTAATATTAGTTGAAACAATTTAATCATTATCCTCTATGGTGTTTATATAACTCCATATAAGTTTCTTCACTTATCTCTATTGTATGACTTCTTCCATCTTGACACTTTTCAGTTAATGTCATTGTAAACATTGTTAAAAAACATTCCTCTATCTCTTCTATTGTAACAAACATCCTATTGTCCTCTAACTCTGATATCAAGTCACTAGACAATACATTTACTTTCTCTATATCTATTGCCTTTAATTTCTTGCCATGTGTTGACTCAAAATATTCTTTAAGTATATTAAAGGTCTTATTAGATAACTTCATTCTAGTTTCTTTCTTTTCTATTTCATTATCTAATATCATATATGTGTGTTTGACCTCTGCTATTGAACTTGTTTCATTTTCAGCTACATATACAACTCCTAAATTATCTATACTCAATCTAGAGTAAGTGTAAATCATATTATTATCTGTCATGTTCTTCCTCCTCTCGTTCTCTTCTACTTTCTTCATCTTCATAGTTACAATATTCACATCCAAGATTATCAAACTGTAAACATTTATATTCACAGTCCATCCACTTGCTCATAGTATCACACATACATTCCGCACAACATTTGTTACATTCATTAGTTGATTCGTTATTCCCTTCTTTAATAATCCACATATTTATATTCCCTTTCTTATTTTACATAGTTTTATTGTATTCTTTATAAGGTTTAGCACGGTAGCTGTTCCTGTGCATGAAATTCTATTTCCGATCAATGAACATTTAGAGTTGGCTAACATATCCTCTATGTCATAGTCTGTATATTGTTTTCCATCTACAAAGTCTATCCCAACTCCTAATATTACTGACCCTCTTTTCATCCATTCAGGTTTAATTAACTTTTGTTTTCCTACACATGATACTACTATATCTGCATCTCTAACGTCTTCTTCTAATGAAGGTGATTTAGAATGTGAAGTTTTTACAACAGCTCCTAGTTGAGTTAACATTACTCCTAAAGATAATCCTACATGAGTAGATCTTCCTACTATTGTAACTCTAGCTCCTTCTATCTTTACTTGATGATGTTTAAATATGTCTACGACTCCCCCGGGCGTACAAGGAAGTACATCTGATTTACCTTGCATTAATTTCCCTAAGTTAATATCGCTGAAACAATCTGCATCTTTGTTGCTACGTATTAAGCCTATTAAACTGTCTTTATCTAAGTGGTCATATATAGGAAGTTGTAATATCACTCCATCCACTTCGTCATCTGCTACTGTATCCATCATATGTATTATAGAGCGTATGTCTGTTGTATCTTTATCTAATTCTAATACTTCTACTTCCATTCCTACTTCAGCACCAACTTTAACTTTGTTTCTTACATATGCTTCACAAGCTTTATCGTCAGTTGCTTTAACTATTACTAGCTTAGGTTTTCTTCCTATCTTATCTACTATTTTATTTACTTCTTCTTGCATAGATGCTATTTCTTTATTCTTCAATGAGTTAGCATTTATTAGTATTGGCAACATGTCCTAATCTCCCTTGCTATTATTTATTTGTTAACCTAAATATATATTAACATTTTATACCAAAGGTGTCAACTATATTTAATTAATTTTTTTTATTATTTATTTATTAAAAATTAGTAATTTTTATTAATTGTTTTCATAGTATAGAGTATAAAGAAAATTAAGCGAGGTGATAAAAGTGTTAGAAGTTAGTATGAAAGATGTTATACGACATATTCATAGGAAGTCTCGTATTCCTGTTGATGTTATTGTTAGAGTATTACAATTTGAAGAAGAGTACCTTATTCAAGAAGGTATAATAGTAGAAATTGATGAGGAGGATAATTAAATGTTTGGTTTAACTATTGGAACTGGGGCTTTAATATTTATATGTGGTGTTTGTATTGGTAATATATCACCTATTTTATTTAAGAATGATGAGGATTATTACGAGTTTGTCGATGAGGCAATAGAAGATGCAAAGGCTAGATGGGAACAAGAACAAGATTTGAAGATTGAAAAAATTATTCAAGAAAGAAGTTCAATTCAAAGTAGTAAAGATAATGAAAATAAAATTCAAATAGAGGAAATATAAGGGAGGTAATATTATGAATAATATAAAATTAATAACTACTGATAGTGGCAAGAAATTCGGGAAAGGCACTTGTGATGGTAAGAATATTCTTAGGTTTGAATCTAAGCTAGATATATTAGAAAAGCCTGATTATAGCTACAAGAACATGATAGAGTTAAAGAATAAGTATTATTTATTAGGCTCTGAAGCAGATACTATTAGCTATGATTCTACTAAGGAGTTAATGCTGCATAAGTTAAGTGTTTACTATAATATATGTCAACACATTTCTACTTACGGTGAGAGGGTTAATCTAGTGGTTAATATGCCTATTACACAATACATGGATACTGACCAAAGAGATAATTTCAAAAGATATATTAAGGATGAACAAGAAATAGAAATGAAGATAGGTATGAAGACTCATTTGTTTATTATTAATGACGTATTGCCTGTTGCAGAAGGTACTGGAATTATATTTTCTCAACCTCATTTATTTAAGGATAAGAGTGCTATTATTTGTAACATTGGTGGTCTTAATTCTACTTGTTTACAAGTTAATGATAGAAAGATTGTTCGTTCTTCACCTTTTAATGCTAATTTAGGTGGCAATATATTAGAGTCTGATATTAGAAAAGAGTTAAATAGAAATGGTAAATTCAATTTTCAACCACATGAAATTCCTTTTTTATTCTCTTCTGAAAATCCTTATATTAAGGACTGTGTTACTTTCTGTGTTGAGAAGTTACTAGATGGAATTATTACTGAGATGAAGTCTAAGAATTATAATACTGAGGGTTGTGATAATATATACTTTGAGGGTGGTACTTCCCTTAGACTTAAAAATGTTATTGAAGCAAATGGATTTAAAGTTGTAGAAGATCCTATTAATCAAGATATTATAGGCTCACATAAGTTTGGGGTGAAATACTTTGCCAATTAAGTCTATTTCTTTTAAGGATAGTTACCAAGAACAGTATGATTTCCTAATGTCTCAAGACAATCCTTCTCAATTTATTTGTGAGTTGATTA
>NZ_JBOGCC010000348.1:0-1920 GCF_051656525.1 Clostridium sp.
TTGCGGTAAATCTCCCCGTCGCTCAACCCTGCCGCACGTTGCGCACCTGCCCAGTGTGCCAGCACGTCACGCAGTTCGCCGACCACGCCTTGGCGCACAATGTGACGTTTGACGTTTGCCATGATGCCAATTTGTGGCATACCGCGGCCGGCCAATTGCGCATGGTAATCCTGCGGCGACATATCCACCCGTGCAACATCGGCACGCATTTGTGCAAAAGCGGTGGGGTCTAACTCGGTGATATCGCCGTCCACAAATTCCACAGTGGTACGACCTTCCGGCTCTGGAATAGCTGTACCGCAGTACGGGCACACTTTGCGGAATCGCTCAAACGGTTGGGAGCATCCGGTACAGATACGCAGAGGTGGCGCATCTGACTTACCCGGTGCACGTTTCTCGCGGCGGTCGAGTGTCCATTCGCGGTGACATACTTCAATCTTCGTCTCACCGTCAGCATATGTTACGACCGTACAGTGCTGGGCGATGTTCCCAACGTGGTCAACGTACCGACCGAATAATTTTCCTTCTTTCAGTCGTAACGCACGCCCCACACGTTGAACAAATCGTCCGAACGAACCTGTAGCCGCCACATCCTGTACAGCTTCAACGGCTGGGAGATCGAAGCCCTCATCGAACAATGAGACGTTAATGAGAACCATTATCTTTTTGTTTTTGAACTCACGGATCGCCGCTTGCCGCTCATCATCCGGTGTACCACCGTGCAGACACTTAGCGGGAATGCCGGCAGTGTTGTACTGACTTTCCAATTCGTAAGCTGTCTTTACGTCCGGCGCGAACACAATGGTGAGCATGCCACCCAGCAGCTTTTTGTACATTGTGACCACATCGCCAACTACCTTACCGTCGGTATGCGTCACAAGGTTTGACGTCGCGACAGCCTTGGACACGCTGGACGCAATGAAATCACCGGTTGTACTACTCACCTTCAAACTGTCACGGTCAAAGTTACTCGGCGGTGCGTACAATTTATAGTCGGTCAAGTTACCACTCTTGATCAGGTCGCGCATTGTGGGACCAATCACCATCGTGTCGAACACACCGTCAGCGTGTCGCCCTAACCCCTCACCACTCGCACGACAAGGCGTGGCCGTCACCCCTAAACCTCGCGAATTCGGGAACATGTTGACCGCTTTACCCCATTTATTATCACGTAAGACGTGATGCGCCTCATCCATGACCCACAACTTCACAGTAGGTAACCAGTTGGCGAGCTGCTTCTCGCGACGAATGAGTGTATCAACACCGGCCACCGCGCAACGACTGTTAGGGTCGTAATAGTTCGCGCCGACCTCTTCCATATGTAGACGAACGATCATCTTGATGACGTTTTGCGGCCCCACAATACGGTGGCGCACTCTGTTACGTGCCAGTGCAAGACTAATCTGGCTGACCAATTCCTGACGGTGAGCAATCGCACACGTTGCACCAGGTTCGTCCGCGATGATAGAGCTGAACAGGACAGTCTTTCCCGCACCGGTCGGTAGCACCGCCAGCACGTTGGTGTGACCATTCACCCACTCATGTTCAACACGGTCACGTACATCCTGCTGATACGGACGTAACGTAACCCGCGCAACCGCATCAGCGACTAATGTGCGGTGTAGGTTGCTCATCACTTCGCCCCCAGTGGAATGGACACAATAATGTGGTCGCCACGACGGGTAATTTCAGTCTTACCAACCGTAAAGTGTGGTTCATAGACCGCACGCAGCCGTGCAACCGTGTTACGGACTGCATCAATTCGGTCAGTCGCCGCGAATGTGAGTTCGATATTATGCGTCATTTTATTTTCGCTCCGTGTGTTGACAGTAATGTCATACTCGCATAATATGACCACATCGTCAAGTACAAACCACAACGGAGTAAGACATGAACACCAACAACACATTCACACTCACC
>NZ_JBOGCC010000349.1:0-18614 GCF_051656525.1 Clostridium sp.
TAATAGAATGTCAAAAGAATAGATTTTTTCTATACATAGAATGAAAAATTATTGTGATATAATCTTTAAGGAACAGTTAATCAATTTTAACAATTGCTTAGCTGTTTTTCTTTACTAAAACAATAAAAGGAGCAAAAAATAATGAAGAAGAAGGCAGTTACCATAGGGTCGTTGCTTGTAGCGCTAGGTATAGTTTATGGAGATATAGGAACTTCTCCACTTTATGTAATGCAAGCAATTCTCTCTACAAATAACAACTACTCATCAAGAGGGTTAATATTAGGTGGAGTATCATTAGTATTCTGGACTTTAACTTTGCAAACAACTATAAAGTATATAATATTTACATTAAGAGCCGATAATAATGGCGAGGGTGGAATATTCGCACTATATACTTTAGTTAAAAAGTATGCCAAATGGCTTATAGTACCAGCTATAGTAGGTGGAGGAGCATTACTTGCAGATGGAATTTTAACACCGCCTGTATCAGTAAGTTCAGCTATTGAAGGATTAAATGTTATATTTCCAATAAAAGAAGAGGTAACAATCATCATTGTTATAGCTATAATAGTAGCACTCTTTTTAGCTCAAAGATTTGGGACTGAAAAAATTGGTAAAATATTTGGACCTATAATGCTAATATGGTTTTTAATGATTGGAATTTTAGGAGTAGTGCAAATAACAAAAAATGCATCAATTCTTCAAGCGATAAACCCATATTACGGAATAAAACTTTTATTTAGTGGAAACAGTGCAGTTTACATACTTGGTGCAGTATTTTTATGTACCACAGGTGCAGAGGCATTATATTCAGATTTAGGACATTGTGGAAGAAATAATATTTATTATACATGGGTATTAGTTAAAATATGTCTTCTATTAAGTTACTTTGGGCAAGGAGCATATCTTTTATCACAAAGTGGAAAACTTATTACAGAAAGTCCTTTTTTCTTAATTATGCCAAGATGGTTTATAATAATAGGAGTTGTAATAGCAACCCTTGCAACAATAATAGCAAGTCAGGCTTTAATATCAGGTTCATTTACACTTGTTTCAGAGGCAATAAAATTAAATATATTCCCAAGACTTCATATAAGATATCCAAATGGAGAAAAAGGGCAACTTTATATAGCAACAGTGAACTATGCATTATGTATAGGATGTATAGCAATAGTTCTTATATTTAAGAAGTCAGAAAATATGGAATCAGCATATGGTTTAGCAATTACTATAACTATGCTTATGACAACTATTCTTTTATCACAATATATGTGGCATAGAAAGAAGAAAAAAGTACTTGCACTTATTATTTTAGTGGTATTTGGAACTATAGAAATGAGTTTCTTATATGCAAATAGTTTTAAAATATTAAGTGGTGGATATATTACGCTATTAATAACAGCAGGTCTTATATTCTTAATGTATATTTGGTCATATAGCTCACAAATTAAGATAAAATATAGAAGTTTTGTAAGCCTTTTTGATTATAAAGAGAAGTTTAAACTTATACAGGCAGATAAAGAGTTACCACTTTATGCAAATAATATAGTATATTTAACAAAATCAAGAAAGTGGGATGAAGTTGAAAATAAGATAGTTTATTCAATATTCAACAAAGATCCTAAAAAGGCAGAAAATTACTGGTTTGTAAATATATCGGTAACAGATGAGCCATATACAAAGGAATATAGATTTAATACAATACAAGAAAATAGAGTTTTTAGTATAGAATTTAAATTAGGATTTAGATTATCACAAGGGGTAAATACGCTTCTTGCAGAAGTTGTTCAAGAGCTTATGGAAAGTGGAGAAGTTCAATTTACACCAAAAGAATACATGATAACATCAGGAAATAGAAAAGCTATAGGAAATTTTAAGTTTATAATAATTGAAGAGATTCTTTGTAGTGAAAGTACATTCTCAGGATGGGATAAATTTATTCTTTCAGCAAAATTAATAATTAAGAAACTTACAGTATCACCAGAAAGATGGTATGGAATTGATACAAGTGTAGTTGAAGTTGAGAAAGTTCCTATAATAGTAGGAAAAAGAAAAAATAATAGACAGAAATTAACAAGATTATATGATTAAAAAATGGAGCTAATACTAGCTCCATTTTTTACTTTTTATTAGAATTAAAAATTCGAGGATGTTTTTTAGTATAGTACTTCATTATAAAATATAGTGGAAGTGCTATTATTAATCCGCCAAGTCCACCTAATATTTGTGATAATGAGGATTGTAATAAAACCCAAATACTAACTATAATAGCTACTGCAGGAATTATAGGACCAAATGGAACTTTAAAGTTACGAGGCATATCTTTCTTTTTATATCTCATTACAATTACTGCAAGGCATGTTGGAAGATATTGAGCAAATCTTGATATTGAACTAATAATAGCAAGAGTTGTAAAGCTTCCTGATAAAGCGATTGGTAAAGTTATAATCATACTTATAACTAAGGCTATTGCAGGAACTCCTCTTTTTGTATATTTCCCCATTGGTCTTGGTAATAAATCATCATCAGCAAGAGCAGATGCAAGTCTTGGAGTCATAAATGATTGTGCTATATTTATTCCAGTTATTGAAACTAGTATACCAAGACTTACTAAAATACCACCAAAGGAGCCTAGAAATCTACTAGAAGCACTAGCTACAGGGTTTGTATTAGTTGCTAATGAAGAACCAAGTATACCTATTGAAACTGATTGAACTAGAATATATACTACTGAAACTATTAGCATAACTAAGATAATAGCTCTTGGAATATTTTTATCAGGATTTTTCATATCTTCAGCAGCTAAAGCAATACTTTCAAAGCCTGTAAATGCAAAGAAAATAAGTAAAACTGCTACTCCAAAATTCCCATGGGTATAAACTCCATGAGGAAGCATAGGATGAAAGTTACCTCCTTTTATAAAGAATATACCTACTGCTACAAAAACAATTAAAGGTAGTATTTTCCCAATAGTTGAAATATTCATTATAATTTTTGTGAAGTTTACTCCTACAAGATTTATTAGAGTTAATATAATTAAAAATACTGTAATAATAATATCTTTTGTCATTCCCTTATCAGCTGCTGGCCAGAAAACTGAAAGTGCTGTTACAAAACCAGCTGCCATAGTTGCTTGAGCAATTATGGAAACGGCATAAGTCATTATGCCTACTTCAAAACCAGCAAATTTACCAAAGGTTTTTCTAGTATAAACGTAAGCAGCACCATTTTTTCTAAACATACCACCCATTTCAGCAAAACAAAGGGCAATGCTTATAGCAAGGATAGCATCAAATATTATAACAAATATACTAGCAGGTCCCATAAGTGCCATTGCTTTATTTGGAAGTAAAAAAATACCAGTTCCAACTATAGCATTAAAGCCTAATAAAACAATACTAAAAAGTCCTAATTTCTTTTTGGTTCCTTTATTCATATTTATAACCACGCCTTTCTTTAGTAATGAAAAGTTATTTTAAATTATAGAATACAGGGATCAATAATTTAATATATATCTAGAGTATTTTAGTTTAACATTGTTCTATAAAGAATTTAAAAATTTTTTTCATTTTATCATTTTCTTCTTGCATCATTTCTGGATGCCACTGTACCCCCATAACAAATGGTGTTTTTCTTTCAATAGCTTCTATAACTCCATCTTTAGAGTATGCAGCTACTTTAAATCCATCAGCAACACGCTTTACAGCTAAATGATGATATGAGTTTACAGTTTCTTTTTCGCCTAAGAGATTAAATAGAATACTATCTTTCACTAAATCAATAGTGTGAAAGCCTAAAGTTGGATTACCTTCTTCAAAATGCTTAATATAGCTACCTTCTTTTAAAGATAAATCTTGATATAAATTACCACCATAAAATACATTTAAAAGTTGAAGTCCTCTACAAATACCTAGTATTGGAATCTTCTTTTTATCTGCGTTTTTTAATAATTCCATTTCGCAATTATCTCTATAAACTGAAACATCGTGAAGTTTAATGGTTGGTTCTTCGCCGTAAAGAAGTGAGTGTATATCATAGCCTCCAGATAAAATTAATCCATCTATTAATTCTATTTGAGATTTCATTGTATCTATATCATTTGTCATTGGAATTACTATTGGTAATCCTCCAGCATTAATGACTGCATCTACATATTCTTGAACTAGTATTATTCTTTTACAACCAAGGAAAGGTTTTTTATCTTCGGTAATAACATTTGCTGATATTCCAATAATTTTTTTAGTCATAATATTTCACCGCCTAGTTAATTATTTTTTGAAAGCATAATATCTAAAATTGTATTATCTACATTAGAAAATCCTGATTTTACAAGAGTCCTTAGATTTTTAACAGTATTATTTGCATCCTCAAAAATTATACCGTCTGTTTTTTTAGTTTTAATACCGTTTAATGCAAGCATTGCACATTCTATAGCCGAATTAGTTCCAGCAGCTATTTTTAATGCACAACTTTCTTTTGCACCATCACATATCATTCCTGAAAGTCCTGAAAGCATAATATTAACAGTGTTTTTTATTGTTTGTAAATCACCATCATGCAAAAATACAATGGCACAAGATGAACCAGTTCCACCAGCTATTCCAGATCCACAAATAGGTGACAGTCTTCCAATATATTGCTTAATAAATAAAGTGATAAGATTACTAAGAGCTAAAGCTCTTAACAATGTTTCTTTATCTGTTTTCATATATTCAGCTGTTTTAATTACAGGAAGAGTTGTTGCAATGCCTTGATTACCAGAGCCTCCTGTTGTCATAACTGTAAGAGGACAGCCGGACATTCTAGCATCAGCAGCAGCTGCAGTAGAGGCAACAACTTTATTTGCAAAAGAGTTTTGAAACATATTTAAATCTGAATGTCTCATTAGCTTGTATCCTATTTCCAAACCGTATCTATGTCTTAAACCTTCTTCTGAGATTTTAAGGTTTAGTTTTACAGCATCGTATAAAAATTCAATTTCTTTTATAGGAACATTTTTAACATAATCATAAATAGATTCAATACTTTCTATTTGAGCACTTGAATTGTGCTCATAACTTTCATTCTTCTCTAATAAAACGTTTTCATTTTCTTTGATATAAATAACATTAGTATGAGAATGTTTGATAATAACTTCAGATGAATCTTTTTCATTTTTACAGTTTACTTCAATATAAAGTAAATCATCAGAATCTTTTTTATTTATTACTATAATTTTATCATCTAAAAGTTTATTAGCTTTTTCTAAGTCTTCATCTGTAAAACTATTTAATAAATCTAATTTTTTAGATGAGTCTCTTATAGCTGCACCAAGAGCAGCTGCCATACTTGCACCAAGTTTTCGTGTACCAGGAATAGTTACTCCTAAGGCATTTTTTATAATATTAGGACTTAAATAAATTTCAATACTAGATGCATCTCCATTCAAATGTTCCATAGCTAAAGCTGTTGCATAAGCTACTGCTATAGGTTCTGTACATCCTTGAGCTGGGGCTATTTCATTTTTAAGAATATCTGTATATTTTTTGTAATTCATCTTGTGTACCTCCGTATTTATTTTATGCTTTAATAATAGCATATCTTTTTTTATTAAAAAAAACTAAAAAAATGCACATTAATATATAATATTTTCATTTTATTGATAATTTAGGATTTTAAAGCAGTTAAGTAGTATATTTCTATATTTTTTTACTTCTTAAAATAAAATTTTTATAAATAATTTTTAGAGAAAAATTGGTAATACTAAGAGGGTAAGCTAGAATTTAGGAGGAATTAAAAATGACAGAAGGAAGATGTCCCATAACAGGACATACAAAAAGGAATATGGATGAAAATCTTGAAAATCCAATAGCAAGTGAAGGAACATCTAATAAGGAATGGTGGCCTAATGCACTAAATTTAAAAATATTAAGTCAAAATTCTGAGAAGGTTTCGCCAATGGATAAAGATTTTGATTATGCAAAAGAGTTTAATAAATTAGATTTAGAGGAAATAAAAGCGGATATAAAAAAATTAATGACTGACTCTAAAGAGTGGTGGCCAGCTGACTATGGAAATTATGGTCCATTATTTATAAGAATGGCATGGCATAGTGCAGGAACGTATAGAATAGGAGATGGACGTGGAGGAGCAAATAGTGGAAATCAAAGATTTGCACCTATAAATAGTTGGCCAGATAATGTAAGTTTAGATAAAGCAAGAAGACTTCTTTGGCCAATAAAAGAGAAATATGGAAATAAAATATCATGGGCAGATTTAATGATATTAACAGGAAATTGTGCTTTTGATTTGATGGGAATGAAGACAATAGGATTTGCTGGAGGACGTGTTGATACATGGGAACCAGAAGAAGATACATATTGGGGAAAAGAGAAGATATGGTTAGATAGTGAAAGATATGAAAAATTGCAATTAGAAAATCCTCTTGCAGCAGTACAGATGGGACTTATATATGTTAATCCAGAAGGACCAGATGGAGAGCCAAGAGTTTTAGATTCAGGAAAAGATATAAGAGAAACATTTAAAAGGATGGGAATGAATGATGAGGAAACAGTAGCATTAATAGCTGGAGGACATACTTTTGGAAAATGTCATGGTGCAGTATCAAAAGCTTATTTAGGGCCAGAACCAGAGGCTGCACCTATTGAAGAGATGGGCTTTGGTTGGAAAAATTCTTATAAAACAGGCAATGGAATTTATACAATGACAAGTGGGATTGAAGGGGCATGGACTCCACATCCAACAAATTGGGACATGGAATATTTTGAAACTTTATTTAAATATGATTGGGATTTAATGAAAAGTCCAGCAGGAGCATATCAGTGGATTCCGACTGATCCTGAAGCAAAGAAGACTGTTGTTGATGCGCATGATAAGAATGTAACTCATGCACCTATGATGACAACGGCAGATTTATCATTAAAAACGGATCCTATTTATTCAAAAATATCAAAAAGATTTTATGAAAATCCTAAAGAGTTTGAAGACATATTTGCAAAAGCTTGGTTTAAGCTTACACATAGGGACATGGGACCTAAGTCAAGATATTTAGGAATGGATATTCCAAAAGAAGATTTTATATGGCAAGATCCACTTCCAAAAGTAGATTTTGAGGTAATAAAAGAAGCAGATATTGAAGAGTTAAAAGAAAGAATAAAAGAAACGAATCTTTCAATTTCTGAATTAGTATCTACAGCATGGGCTTCAGCATCTACATTTAGAGGAAGTGACTTTAGAGGTGGGGCAAATGGGGCTAGGATTAGATTTAAGCCTCAAAAAGATTGGGAAGTAAATGAGCCAAAGAAACTTAAAAAAATTATAGAGAAGCTTCAAGGTGTAGTAAATAATTTCAATGAGAAAAGTAAGGGAAATAAAAAAGTTAGCTTGGCAGATATCATAGTGCTTGGTGGAAATGTAGGAATAGAAATGGCAGCAAAAAATGGGGGTGAAAATATTAAGGTTCCATTTACACCGGGAAGAGTAGATGGATTAGAAGAGAATATGGATGCAAAATCTTTTGATGTATTGGAGCCAGTATATGACGGATTTAGAAACTTTACAAAGAAAGAATTTGGCATACCACTTGAAAAACTATTAATAGATAAAGCTCAATTATTAAATTTAACGGCACCAGAGTTAACAGTATTATTAGGTGGATTAAGAGTTTTAGATATAAATTATAAAGGAATGAAAGCAGGAGTTTTCACAAAAAATCCTGGAAGCTTAACAAATGATTTCTTTAAAAATATATTAGATATGGAAACTAAGTGGGAAAAGCTAGAAGGTGATGCAAATTTATATGTAGGTAGAGATTTAAAAACTGGTAAGGAAAAATGGACTGGAACAAGAGTTGATTTAATATTTGGCTCAAATGCTCAACTAAGAGCTTTATCAGAATTATATGCAAGTTCAGATTCTAAAGAAAAGTTTTTAAAGGATTTTATAAATGCATGGAACAAAGTTATGAATGCAGATAGATTTGATGTAAAAATGAAATAGAAGAGTAAAAGAGCAACTATAAAAAATTGGTTGTTCTTTTTATTATTGGATTTAAATGTTAATTTGAATTTTCAGAAAATTAATAAAATATACCTAATAATAAGTATTGATAATTAATAATTATTATTATAAAATAAAAAATATAGAAACGGAAAAGTAAAAATAAGAATATTGGAGGATGATGATTATGTCAGGAAAATGCCCTTTTACAGGAAAAACTGGAACAATAAAAATGGATAAGGTTACTGGAAGTGAAGGAACATCAAACAAAGAATGGTGGCCTAATGCATTAAATTTAAAGATTTTAGGTCAAAATTCGGAAATGGTATCACCAATGGATGAAAATTTTGATTATATTAGTGAGTTTAATGGATTAGACTTACAAGAGTTGAAAAAAGACATTAAAAACTTAATGACGGATTCGCAAGAATGGTGGCCAGCTGATTATGGTCATTATGGACCTTTATTTATAAGAATGGCATGGCACAGTGCAGGAACATATAGAGCTGCAGATGGACGTGGAGGAGCAAATACAGGAAATCAAAGATTTGCACCATTAAACAGTTGGCCAGATAATGTAAATTTGGATAAAGCAAGAAGACTTCTTTGGCCAATAAAACAGAAATATGGAAATAAAATATCATGGGCAGATCTTATGATATTAACAGGAAATTGTGCCTTAGAATCTATGGGATTAAAAACTATAGGATTTGCAGGTGGACGTGTTGATATATGGGAACCAGAAGAAGATACTTACTGGGGAAGTGAAAAAGTTTGGTTAGATAAAGCTAGATATGAAAAAGAAAAGCTAGAAAATCCTCTTGCAGCAGTGCAAATGGGACTTATATATGTAAATCCAGAAGGTCCTGATGGACAACCTAGTGCAATTGCATCAGGAAAAGAAATTAGAGATACCTTCGGAAGAATGGGAATGAATGATGAAGAAACTGTTGCATTAATAGCTGGTGGGCATACTTTTGGTAAAGCTCATGGAGCGGGTTCAGCTACAAATGTAGGAGCAGAACCAGAAGGAGCACCAGTTGAAGAAATGGGCTTTGGATGGATGAGTTCTTATAAGAGTGGAAAAGGAAATGATACTATTTCAAGTGGAATAGAAGGAGCATGGACTGCTAATCCAACTAAATGGGATAATGGATTCTTTAGCAATTTATTTGGATATGATTGGGATTTAGTTAAGAGTCCAGCAGGAGCATGGCAATGGGTACCAACTGATCCTGAAGCAAGAAAAACAGTTCCATCAGCACATGATAAAAATAAAACTGAAGCACCAATGATGACTACAGCAGATATGGCACTTAGAATGGATCCTATTTATGGACCAATATCTAAAAGATTCTATGAAAATCCAGAAGAATTTGAAAAAGCTTTTGCAAATGCATGGTTTAAATTAACTCATAGAGATATGGGACCAAGCTCAAGATATTTAGGAGAAGAAAAACCTAAAGAAACATTTATATGGCAAGATCCAGTGCCAGTAGCTGATTTTGAAGTTGTAAATGAAAATGATATAAAAGAATTAAAAGAGATGATAAAAAATTCTAACCTTTCAGTATCAGAATTAGTTTCTACTGCATGGGCATCAGCATCTACGTTTAGAGGTAGTGACTTCAGAGGTGGAGCAAATGGAGCAAGAATCAGATTAGAACCTCAAAGAAACTGGGAAGTAAATGAGCCAGCAAAACTAAATGTAGTTCTTTCAAAATTAGAAAAGATTGCAGAGGAATTTAATAAGAAACAATCTGGAAATAAAAAAGTTAGCGTAGCAGATATAATTGTTTTAGGTGGAAACGTTGGAATAGAAATGGCAGCATCTAAAGCAGGTAATAATGTAGAAGTTCCATTTGTTGCAGGTAGAACTGATGCAACTCAAGAAATGACTGATGTAAATTCATTTAGAGTATTAGAGCCAGTTTGTGATGCATTTAGAAACTACTTAAAATATGATTTTAGTATACCAGCTGAAAAATTAATGGTAGATAAAGCTCAATTATTAAAATTAACAGCACCAGAATTAACTGTATTATTAGGTGGATTAAGAGTTTTAGATATAAATTATGAAGGTTCAAAAGCAGGAGTATTTACAGATAAACCTGGAAGCCTAACTAATGATTTCTTTGTTAATGTACTTGATATGGCAACAATGTGGAAGAAAAATAGTGAAAATTCATTTGTTGGAATTGATAGAGCTACAGGAAATGAAAAATGGACTGCGTCAAGAGTTGATTTAATATTTGGTTCAAACTCACAATTAAGAGCAATAGCTGAAATATATGCAAGTTCAGATTCTAAAGAAAAATTCTTAAATGACTTTATAAAAGCATGGAATAAAGTTATGAATGCAGATAGATTTGATATAAAAAAATAAGCTAATAGGAAAAGTAGTAGGATTAAATTTATCCTACTCTTTTTTTGCTTGTAAAATAGAAATTGAGCGTATAAAAGAAAGAAAAAGATTACAGAAAATTTAAGGTGAATAATCATGTATGTTTATAAAATACAATGGAATAAAAATTGTTTTTATGAAATTATTTAAATTGTATTTAGTGGTAAAAAATGTTAAAATTACAATAAATTAAGAAACGAATGGAGGAATAAAAATGCATAAAAAATTATTTATACCAGGACCTGTTGAAGTTCGTAGTGATGTATTAGCAAAAATGGCTACACCGATGATTGGACATAGAAGTGCCGATGCTTCATTTTTGCAAAGAAGAATAAGTGATAAATTAAAAAAGATTTTTTATACACAAAGTGAAATACTTTTATCAACAACATCAGGTAGTGGACTTATGGAAGGTGCAATAAGATGTTGTACTTTAAAGAGAGCAGCAGTTTTTTCAGTAGGAGCCTTTGGGAAAAGATGGTATGAAATGGCTAAACAAAATGGAAAAGAGGCAGATCTTTTTGAGGTTCCTATGGGAGAAGCTATAACTCCAGAGATGGTAGAAAAAGTTCTAGAGTCAGGAAAATATGATTTAGTAGCAGTAACTCATAATGAAACATCAACAGGGGTTATGAATCCTATTAAAGATATTGGAAAAGTAGTTAAAAAGTACAGTGATATTGTATATATAGTAGATGCAGTAAGTTCAGCTGTAGGAACTAGAATTGAGGTAGATGCATGGGGAATAGATATATTAGTTACATCTACTCAAAAAGCAATAGGATTACCTCCAGGAATGGCAATTTGTACATTCTCAAATAAAGCAAAAGAGAGAGCAGAAAAAGTACCAAATAGAGGTTTTTATTTAGATTTATTAGCTCTTTATAAATATATACAAAAGAAGGATTATCAATATCCTTCAACACCATCATTATCACATATGTTTGCACTAGATTACCAACTTGACTATATATTAGGAAAAGAGGGGCTTGAGAATAGGTTTGCAAGACATAAAGAACTTGCAAAAATAACAAGAGCTTGGGCTAAAAAACATTTTGAATTATTTGCAAATGAGAAATATCTTTCTAATACAGTAACAGCTATTAAAAATACTAGAGCAATAGAAGTTTCTGCATTAAATAAGGAACTTGCAAATAGAGGATATATTATATCAAATGGATATGGAAGTCTTAAAGATAAAACATTCAGAATTGGACACATGGCAGATTGTACTGTTGAAGAATTAAATGATTTATTAAAAAATATAAATGAAATATTAAAGTTAGAGAATTAGGGGCAAATTTTCTAAGTTTAAAAGGGGGCTAAAAATGTATAGAGTATTAACTAATGATGGTTTACAAATTGGGGCAATAGCTAAGCTTGAGGAGCTTGGAATTGAGGTTGTAAATCACCATTATAATGGAGAGATTTTAGGAGAAACTTTAAAGGAATTTGATGCAATAGTTATAAGGTCAGCAACTAAGTTAACTGCTGAGACTTTAGAATCATCAAAAGGTGGAAAATTAAAGCTTGCTATAAGAGCTGGAGTTGGAATTGATAATATTGATATAAAATATGCAGAAAATATGGGGATTACAGTTAGAAATACTCCTAATGCAAGTTCAGATTCAGTTGCAGAATTAGCAATAGGTCATATGTTTGCTCTTGCAAGATTTATAGGAATATCAAATGTAACTATGAGAAATAAAGAATGGAATAAAAAATTGTATCAAGGGACAGAAATAGCTAATAAAACTCTTGGTATAGTTGGTATGGGCAGAATCGGGAGAAGTCTAGCTAAAAAAGCAGAAGCATTAGGAATGAAAGTTATATACTTTACGATAGAAGGAAAACATAGGGATTTAAAATATGACTTTGTAAGCTTTGATGAGGTCCTTAAAAATTCTGACTTTATATCACTTCATGTGCCTTATGATAAGGAAAATGGAGCGTTGATAAGTGATAGAGAATTTGATATGATGAAAAAAATTTCTTATCTGATTAATTGTGCTAGAGGAAAAGTTGTAGATGAAACTGCATTATTAAAGGCACTAAATGAGGGGAAAATAAGTGGTGCTGGTGTAGATGTTTTTGAAGAAGAACCTACAAAAAATAAAGAACTATTAAATCATCCAAAAGTTAGTGTAACACCACATATTGGAGCTGCAACTAATGAAGCACAAGAAAGAATTGGAGAAGAAGTTGTAGAAGTAATTAAAAGTTTTTTTAATATGTAAAAAGTTATTTTAGGAGTAGGGGATAAACCTTGAAGAAACTAGTGAGATTTTAGGTGCATTCTAGTTTCTAGGGTTTAGGTCTTGCTCCTAATTTACTATATAAAAGGAGGAAGAAAAATGGCTAGAATAAAAGGATTTAAAGGAATAAGACCAGTACCTGAATTAGCATCACAAATTGCAGCACTACCTTATGATGTAATGAATAGTGATGAAGCTAGAGAAATGGTGAAAGGAAATCCATACTCATTTTTGCATGTAGATAAAGCAGAGGTGGATTTAGATAAAGATATAGATATTCATGATGAGAGTGTATATGAAAAGGCTAAAGAAAATTTAGATGGAATGATAGAAAAGGGATATCTTAAACAAGATGAAAATGAATGTCTATATGTTTACAGACAAGTTATGAATGGAAGAGCACAAACAGGGTTAGTATTTTGTGCTTCAATAGATGATTATTTAGAAAATGTTATAAAAAAGCATGAGTTTACAAGGGCGGATAAGGAGGAAGATAGAATAAAACATGTAGATTATTGCAATGCAAATACAGGGCCAATATTTTTAACTTATAGAGATGATGATGTTATATCGGCTGTAATAGAAGCATGGAGTAATAAAAATCCTATATATGATTTTGTTGCAGAAGATGGAATAAGACATGTTGTATGGGATATAGATAATGAAATAATAGTTAGGGAAATTGTAGAGCTTTTTAAGGATGTAAAGTATATGTATATAGCAGATGGACATCATAGAACAGCATCAGCTACAAAGGTTGGATTAATGAGAAGAGAGCAAAATCCAAATTATACAGGAGAAGAAGAATTTAATTATTTTTTAGCAGTAGCATTTCCAGATAAAGAACTTATGATAATGGATTATAACAGAGTAATAAAAGATTTAAATGGATATAGTACGGAGGAATTTTTAGAAAAAATAAAAGAAGATTTTGAGATAGAAAAATATAAAAATAATGATGGATTTAAGCCTACAGAAAAGCACACATTTGGTATGAATATAGAAGGTGAATGGTATAAATTAAAAGCTAAAGAGGAAATACTTAACAAAGAAGATTCTATAGAAAGATTAGATGTCTCAATATTACAAGAAAGAGTACTAAAAAAAATACTTAATATAGATGACATAAGAACATCTAAAAGAATTGATTTTATAGGTGGAATAAGAGGAATTGAGGAGTTGAATAAAAGAGTTAAAAAAGATATGAGATTAGCATTTTCAATGTATCCAACAGAAATAAAGGATATAATGGATGTTTCTGATAAAGGTAAGGTAATGCCACCAAAATCAACATGGTTTGAACCTAAACTAAGAAGTGGATTATTTATTCATGAGTTAAAATAAATAAAAAAATAGAAAGTGTTAAAAAATAATAGAAAAATAAATTAGATTATAAAGTAAATACAGAAAATATGATTTTAAATTAATAAGAGGAATGAATTGAAAGATAGTTACTATCAATTAACAATCAAATTTAAAAAATTTCTAAAAAATTCAAGTGTTTAAAATAGCTGAAAATGATTAGAATCAAGCAGATGTAGAAAAATAAAAAAAGAAAAAATAGAAGAATAAAAAAAAATGGGTATTTAATGAATAAAAAATGAATAAATAGAGAAAAAAATATTAAAATATAAACAATATAAGTTAAAATTAAATGAATGAAATGTAAAAATTTTAAATAAAATGAACTGAAATTATAGAAAATAGGGCTAATAATACTTTCATTATCAAAGGATAGTTTTAATAAGTAAAAAAGTGTGCAATAATCAAAATGTAATTTTATAAAAATAACAATTAATCTGCTAATTTTTTCTATAGAAAAAATAAATATATTTTATATAGAAATGAGAGAGAAAATAATGTATAGAAAAACTAAGAAAAAATTAGCAATAACAGTAGTTTTCTTTTTCTTATCAACACTATTTTACAATTTAGCGCCAATAACTGAAGCGTATGCAGATACGACAGCTACAGTAGGAGCTTATAATGTTGCATTAAGTGCACCATCAGCAACATCTGGTGGGAAAGCAACAATAAATGGGACGATAAGTGTAGGAAACCAAAATGGCAATTTTAATCAGCCAATAACAATAACAATACCAAGTGGTCTTACAAATGTTAGTTTAAACTCATCAGGGCTTACAGGATATTTTAAGGCAACTCAAAATGGTAATCAAATAACATTAACACCATTATCAGGAGTGTCAACATTATATGAAGCTACGTTTTCTTTGACAGGGAATTTAGCTAAGGATATGGGACCTGGGAATCATAATATTCCTGCAACTGTAAATGGGCAGAATGTTCCGGTACCAATAACAATTACATCACCAGGTGGAAATACTGGAGGATCAACTTCGAATCCAGGTGGAAGTTCTAGTGGAGATTCAGGATCTTGGACACCACCACCAAGCATAGGTGATACAACAAAAGGAGTAGACTTAAGTTTACCAGTTGGAAAGTATTTTGCACCAGCAAGCATTGGAGGAACATATAAAAAAGATGAAACTATTCCAATCGTTAATGGTGGAAATTCAACTATTGATTATACAGCATTTGTAAATACAGAAGTATCAAGTGGTAACACATATACAGATACACTTCCAGAAGGGATGAGTTTTGTTCCAAATAGTGTAGTAGTATATAATTTACAAACAGGTAAAAATGAAACTAGTTTCAATTTACAACCTGTAATAAATGGAAATACACTAACGATAAGTGGATTCTCAAGCTTACCACAAGGAATATACAAAATTGTATATCAAGCTACTGTTTCATTACAATATGCACAAAATCATTTTGATAAGACTCTTACTAACGTAGGAAGTTTTGCGAATCATACATCAACAGCAAAATTAACTATTAATACAGAGAAGTCAAGTTTTGATCCAAGCCATGAAAAAGGCATGATAACAAAAACAGTAAATCAAAATGTATTTGGAGATGGAGTATCAACACTAAATTATACATTAAGCATAAATCCTAATGGTTATAATATTAGTAATGCAAAAATAGTTGATAAATTACCAGCAGGTATAACATTGCAACCGATTGATGCGAATCCTATGAGTTCAAATTATGGAAATGTATCAGTTACAGCGACTAACAAAGGAAATTATGTTTCTACACCATTTAATATTTGTGAAATTGATGCAAATGGAAACGAATCATATCCATTTGGAGAATATCCAGCAAATCAATCACTAGGAACATTATATTATAATGAACAAACTAATGAGATTTCAACAGATATTCCAAACACAAATTATTCAATAACTATAAACTATTCTGTAAATATAGGAGCAAATGCGAAAAATATACTAAATACGGCGACTATTACAAACAATGGAGTAAGTGATTCTAGTACAGCAATATCACAATATGCAAGTAATTCAACAGCACTTGGAATGTGGAAAACAGCTTATTGGAAGAATCCAGTTACAGGGCAAATAGTTAATAGTGGAGATATAAGTCATAATCAATGTGATTTAAATATTAATGGAGCACAAAATCCAGATGTAACATTTGTTATTAATGTGCAAAATAATAATGCATATTTTCCAGATGGACAGTTAACTTTTAGAGATCCAATTGAAAATGGCGTGAAAATCTTAAGTGTAGATGTACCAAGTAATATGGGATATACAATAAAAGATAATACTGTATATTTTAAAAATACTGGATATATAGAACCAGGACAGTTCCAAGTGAAGATAAATTGTTCTTTAGCTGATTTTAAAGGCGGATCAACAATTAAGAATACAGCTTATAAAAATAATTGGGGAACTGATACTGTTATAGTTCATAAACAATCAGATACAAATGTACAACAGTACGGAAGTTTAACTATAACTAAAACAGGTGTAAATGGAACAAAACTTCCAGGAGCAGAGTTTACAGTAACAGGACCAAATAATTTTAATGAGAATGTGACTACAACTTCGAATGGAACAGTTGATTTAACTAAATTACCTTATGGTGCCTATACAGTTAAGGAAATAAAAGCTCCGATTGGATATACTGTAAATCCTAATGCACAAACAGTTGTAGTAGGAAAACAAAGTAATGGAAGTGTAGAAGCGAATCAAAATATTACAATTGCAGATTCAACAGTTCTTGGATCGATAAAAGTTGTAAAAACTGATAAACAGACAGGAAAGCCAGTAGTAGGAGCACAATATACTGCAACAAATACTGGAACAAATAAAGTGTATGAAGCTACTACAGATTCAAATGGTGTAGCACAATTTACAAACTTACCATGGGGTACTTATAATGTGAAAGAAACAAAAGCGCCAAATGGCTATGAGTTAAATTCACAGATACAAACTGTAACGATTAATGCACAAAGCTTTAATGCAAGTGGAGTATTCCAAGTGCCAACATTTAATGTAACTGATAATGAAGTACAAGGAAGTTTAAGTGTTACAAAATTAGGTGCAAATAATACTAAGCTTGAAGGAGCAGTATTTACAGTAACAGGACCAAATAACTTTAATAAAGAAATAACTACAGGTTCAAATGGTGTAGCAAGTTTAAATAACTTAGCATGGGGAACTTATACAATTAAGGAAACTAAAGCACCAGTTGGATATACTTTAAATAGTCAGGCACAGACTGTAACAATAGATGCAAGCAATGCAGCTAAAGTTCAGAATGTAAATGTAGTTGATGGACAAGTGACTGGTAAGTTACAAATTGTAAAAACTAATGAAGCAGGAACAGAAAAGCTTCAAGGAGCAACATTTACAGTAACAGGACCTAATGGGTTTAGTAAAACTGTTACAACAGGTAGTAATGGAGAAGCTAATTTAGATAATTTAGCATGGGGAACTTATACAATAACAGAAACAAGTGCACCAGCTGGATATAACTTAGATAAGACTCCACAAACTGTTAATATAACAGGGCAATCAGCAAGTAAAGTACAAGTAGCAACATTTAAAGATAGTCAAGTATTAGGAAGCTTACAAGTTACAAAAACAGGAGCAAATAATACTAAACTTCAAGGAGCAGAGTTTACAGTAACAGGACCTAATGGATTTAGTAAAGTAATTACAACTAACAATGAAGGTGTAGCAAGTTTAAATAACTTAGCATGGGGAACTTATACAATTAAGGAAACTAAGGCACCAGTTGGATATACTTTAAATAATCAGGCACAGACTGTAACAATAGATGCAAATAATGCAGCTAAAGTACAAAATATAAATGTAGTAGATACACAATTAAATGGAGCAATACAAATTGTAAAGACTAATGAAGCAGGAACAGAAAAGCTTCAAGGAGCAACATTTACAGTAACAGGACCTAATAAATTTAGTAAAACTGTTACAACAGGTAGTAATGGAGAAGCTAATTTAAATGATTTAGCATGGGGAACTTATACAATAACAGAAACAAGTGCACCAGCTGGATATACTCTAAATAAGACTCCACAAACTATTCAAATAACTAATGCGACAGTAGGTCAAGTACAAGTAGCAACATTTAAAGATAGTCAAGTTCTAGGAAGCTTACAAATCGTAAAAACTGGAATAAACAATACTAAGCTTCAAGGAGCAACATTTACAGTAACAGGGCCTAATAAATTTAGTACAACAGTTACAACTAACAATGAAGGTGTAGCAAGTTTAAATAACTTAGCATGGGGAACTTATACAGTTACTGAAACAAAAGCACCAGCAGGTTATAATTTAGATACAACTCCAAAAACTGTAACAATAGATGCAACTAATGCAGCTAAATTGCAGACTGTAGATGTACAAGATTCTGAAACAACAGGAACTTTAGTAATAGAAAAAACTGATATCACAAACCAAAAAGAAGTTGCAGGAGCTAAAATTAATATTTCTGGAACATCTTTAAATGGACAAAAAGTAGATATAAACTTTACTAGTGGAACAACACCAACTAAATTTACATTACCAGCAGGAACATATACTTATAAAGAAGTA
>NZ_JBOGCC010000350.1:0-4585 GCF_051656525.1 Clostridium sp.
GGCTCACCCGGTTGCAAGTTGATGATCCGGCTATACACCGAGGCCGGTAGCTGCCACACCTGACCATCCATCCGATCGCGAATTTTGCCATCCAGATAGATGCCCCACAGCGCCATTACCGCAATCCCGACCAGCGCCAGCTTCAGCCCAAGGCTCAACAAACGCCGTTTCCACGACGGACGCCGCGCCATCAGTTGCTCCTCCGCATCATCATCGGCCAGCTCATCATGATCGTCGTCATAGTCGTCGTAATACGCCTCCTCGCCTTGCTCATCATCGGGCAAGTCGCGGTCAGGATCGTCATACCACTCATCATCATCCTGTTCATTCTTCCGGTTATGTGCGGGCGAACGCCGTGCCGGAGCGCGGTTATTGCGCGCCGGTTTCTGGCGGCGTCCAATCGGAGCACGATCTTCATCCTGGTCGTCGTAACGCATGATCCCTGCCGGTTTCTCCTGCTTGCACGGGCGAGCACTGGCTGTTATTCGTCATCCACGACGATGCAGTGCTTAAATAATGTTGGAACGATCGATGAAAAACAGCCTGTTATAGACTGTTATTTCATCGCTTAAAGGCGGGATTATATCGTTTAACAGTACTCAGACGCTCGACCTTTCAGCTACTCGCCCCCCACAAAGCCAGAAAGTTAGGCCTAATAGCAAAGGAAAACAAAATGTTACTCCTCAGTTGCACCTACACTGCGAGCGCTGCATTTTAACTCAATGCTGAGCGGTACCTCTGGTTCTAGAGCCGAAGCTGGCTCTGGCGACATGACCGGCCGAATTTTATCGCGCAATTGCAGTAACGCTGCGCGGATCTGAGCGCGAAACAGATCTTTTTCCGATTGCCAGTACAACGGTCGGCCAACACCGATATCCACAAAAAACGGCACCGGTAGTCGCTGCCCTTTCCCCATAGCTCGACCTAGACCATGCAAATATACCGGCACCACCGGCACCTCAGGCATCTCACGTAGCAAATGCCAGATCCCGGCTTTGATTTCCGACAGGTTCTCCGGCTCACCACGGGTTCCTTCTGGAAATAGGATCAGAATCTTCCCTTGCTGTAGCGCGGCTCGGCATGCCGCCAGCGGATCGCGCCCAGATCCAGCACCGCCTCGGATAACCGGAATAATACCTATCACATGGGTCGCAAACCACGCCAACCGCCTATTGATCAAAAAGTAATCGGCAGCTGCTGCCGGATGAACGTTGGGGATCACCGATAATGGAAATAGACTGAACAACGTCAGAATATCCAGATGGCTATTATGATTCGCCACCACAATCGCCGGCCCAGTCAACGGCAGACGTCGCTGATGGCGAACGGTGATCCCCAACCATAACCGTACCAGTGGGCGAGCCAACAACAGTACAAAAAGAATACGCAGTAAATTCTTCATCGTCCGCTAATCAACAGCATCAAAAATAGAGGTAGTGGACGTAATGGAAAAACAGCGGCGCCGTATAGGTCAGCGAATCGAGTCTATCCAAGATCCCCCCATGCCCCGGCAATAAACGCCCAGAGTCTTTAACCCCGATATCACGTTTAACCGCAGAAATCACAATGTCACCAATAAATCCGGTACAGCCAATCAAACAGCCGGCAAATAGCCCATGAACCAAAGTAAGCGGCGTCAGTAGCGGCCCTAGCACTGCCCCCAGCACGGTCGTGGTCAGTACCCCACCCAAAAAACCTTCTAGCGTTTTATTTGGTGAGACTTTCGGCGCGATTTTGCGCCGACCCAGACTCTTGCCCCATAAATACTGCGCCACATCGTTTAACTGGGTGAGTAAAACCAGATAAAACAGCAACATCGCCCCTTGTGATGCACTGCCTGCGCCGCTGAGTTGCGGCACGGTCAATACAGCAGCCATATGACTCAGGCTAAAGACGCAAATCATCAGCCCCCACTGTAACGAGGCTGCGGCCTTAAGAAAGCCCTGCGTCTCCCCCGCCAGTACCATGCGCATTGGCACAAAAAGGAAGATATAAACCGGAATGAAGATGATGAACATGCCGTACCAGTGGATCCCCAGCCAGTAATATTGCAGAGGGATACTGAGATAAGCCCAAAACAACACAACATGATCAACCGTACGCGTAGCACACAGAGTCAGGTACTCTTTTAGGGCCAAAAAGCTGATTAAAGCAAACACCACCAACGCCAGTACGGTATTGCCCAGTAGGGTCAACGAGAAAATACCGACAATCCACCACCACGTATTGACCCGTTGTTTTAGCTCCAGCCAGTTCTTTTCCGGTTTACGGTGTGCCAGCCAACGAATGACCAGACTGGCCAACGCCAACAACACAAACACACCACCTAACGCCCACTGCAAGGGCTGTATGCTCAATCCATTAAACATGTTTAGCCTCCCGCAACATCATACGGCTCCGGTTGATAATGGTGACCAACAGCAGTAACGCCGTCACGCCAAAAACAACGCTGGTATACACCCGCAGCGCAGGCCAAAGCCCGATCGCCAATGCCAACGCGCCATACCAAAATGCCCGATCACTTTTTCCCATCGGGCCATCATAACGACGGGAAGCCCCCATCCCGGGGCCAAGCACCCCAATAAACTCTGACAATATGGCCAGCAATACCGCCAATAGCACCCATTCGGGTTGCAGCGCGACCAGCATAAAGGGCAAGTACAAAGCGGCGTCAGACACAACATCACCGGCCTCATTCAGGATCGCCCCCAAACGTGACTGCTGATCAAATTCGCGTGCTAACATGCCGTCGATTGCATTCAACCCCATGCGACAAAACAGAAATAGCGGCAACAATAACCAAGGTAGGGAGCTATGTGACGAAAGAGACAGCCACACGCCATACAGTACGGAACCACACATGGCCGCCAGTGTGACCTGATTGGCCGTCACTCCTACTGCGGCTAACAGCCGTACCAAAGGACGCAATACGTGTTGAAAGCGGGATTTTAAAGCATAAATTGTGAGCATAATCCACCAAACACCAGCCAAGAAATAAACCGAGGAACCACCAGAGGAATACGTTATTCCCCTGGTTACGCTTGCGGATGCCGGTGGAACGGTAAAACAGACATACGCAAATTGTAAGATGAATCGCGCATAGTCCACGAAGCAGTTTGTGAAAGTCAAGACGATGAGTCCAGTTACGCGACACCGCCCTCAATGTTATGTTCTACCGATTAATCATAGAGATAAGTGGTCGTTTATTAATATCCCAGCATATTCGATTGATTGCATGCCCGATTCATTCGGTTCCGGCATGAGCAACTCATCAGCACATTACTCGCAAACTTCACCCCTGCCAGTGCCGTTTCGTGGCACGAGTAGCTTGGGTATTGGCCGGATCGTCCGGCCACACATGCTTGGGATAACGCCCCTTCATCTCTTTTTGTACTTCTTTATACGCGCCTTGCCAGAAAGCCTGCAGATCGCGGGTGATCTGCAGCGGGCGACGTGCCGGTGACAATAACTCCAACACCAACGCCACACGACCATCGGCAATACGCGGAGATGCCGACTCACCAAACACCTCTTGCAGACGCACCGCCAGCACCGGATCGGCATCCGACGCATAGCGGATCGCGATGCGTGAGCCGGTCGGCACGGTATAACACACCGGCAGCAGTTGCTCTAAACGCTGGCGTTGCTGCCAATCGAGCAGATTATTCAGCGCCGCGCTCAGATCCAACTGGCGTAAACCGCGCACATCACGCACGCCCTCAAGCTGTGGCCCTAACCAGCTATCCAGGGACGCGAGCAGCGCCTCATCCTCCACTGACGGCCACGGCAACTCGGGTAGCCAGCGTGCGGCGCACTGTAAGCGCGCACGTAACTGCACCGCGGATTCATCCCAATTCAGCACCGCTAAGCCTTGCTCGGCGACCCAATCCAGCAGTGCTTGGCGCATTTGCGCCGGCTCAGGTGCACTCATCGGCTGCTCGCTCAAGGTCAACGCCCCTAAACGGCGACGGCGCAAAGCGCGCAAAGTACCGCGCGCCTCATCCCACTCCAGTGCCATCTGCTCACTGACCAACTGAGGCAATTGCGCCGCCAGTACCTCCAATGAGCTAACCGGCCAAGCGAGCAAAATCCGCGCCTCACGACTCGACGCGCCCAAAATCAGACTCGGTACGACCAACGCACGCTGAGCGGCCAGTGGACTGTCAGCCTCAATAAAGGCGCCGTTACCGCCAGATAACTGAAAACGGCCATCATGGCTTCGCGCCACGCCAATGCGATCCGGATACGCGCTAGCCAACAGCTCCGCAATCATATCGGGTGCGCTGTACGTGTTGTTTTCGGTAGCGCGCGTCGCGTTCGGCGTTAAGCGCCCCAACAACGTGTCGGCGCGCTGGCGCTGACGCGCGGTGAGACGATCCGGATCCGGCGTCACTTGAGTGCGCGGCGGCTCTTCCAATAGCGCCACCAAACGCGCCGCTAATGCCGCTTCGCCGCGCTCCCGACCGCTGAGCAGCAGCACTCCGTGGCGGGGATCGCAGCCTAACGCCGCCAGCTCGCGGCCACGGGCGGTGAGGCGCCCTGACTCATCGGTGGCCTGTAAACGGCGCAGCAAGGTTTCTGCGGC
>NZ_JBOGCC010000351.1:0-1385 GCF_051656525.1 Clostridium sp.
ACGAAGTGATCAGACGTAAAGAAGGTAAAACTGGTAAGTAAAAATAGAAAGGAGTGATTTTTATGTTCAAGAAGGTAGACAGAAAATCAAAAAGACTAAGACGTCACCTTAGAGTACGTAAGAAAGTTTTCGGTACTCCTGAAAGACCAAGACTTTCAGTATACAGAAGTGAGAAAAACATATACGCGCAAATTATTGATGATATAAATGCTATAACTTTAATTTCAGCATCAAGCTTAGAAAAAGATTTCTCTGCTAAAGGTGGAAATAAAGAAGGAGCTAAACTAGTAGGTGAGGCTGTAGCTAAAAAAGCACTAGAAAAAGGATTAACTGAGGTAGTATTCGACAGAGGTGGATACGTATATCACGGTAGAGTTCAAGCATTAGCTGAAGGTGCAAGAGAAGCAGGACTTAAATTCTAATAAAACAAGGAGGGAAATCAATGAGAATCGATCCTAGTACACTAGACCTTAAAGAAAAGGTTGTTAATATAAATAGAGTTACTAAGGTTGTTAAAGGTGGTAGAAACTTCAGATTCGCAGCACTAGTTGTTGTTGGTGACGAAAACGGACACGTTGGAGTTGGTATGGGTAAATCTATCGAAATACCTGAGGCAATTAAAAAAGGAATAGAAGATGCTAAGAAAAACTTAGTTGCAGTTTCACTTGTTGAAAACACTATTCCACATCAAATACATGGAGAATTTGGAACAAGTGATGTTCTAATAATGCCAGCTAAAGAAGGTACAGGAGTTATCGCTGGAGGACCAGCGAGAATCGTACTTGAATTAGCAGGAGTAAAAGACGTTAGAGCTAAATCATTAGGTTCAAATAACCCAAATAACATGGTTAAAGCAACAATCAACGGATTAGCAAACTTAAGAACAGCTGATGAGATAGCTAGATTAAGAGGAAAATCTGTTGAGGAAATATTAGGTTAGGGGGAAATTAGAATGGCTAAATTAAGAATAACATTAGTTAAAAGCTTAATAGGTAGAAAAAAAGACCATATTGCTACTGCTAATGCCCTAGGACTTAAAAAAATCGGTAAAATAGTAGAGCATGAGGGAACTCCTCAAATAAATGGTATGATCAAAAAGATAAGCTACTTAATTAAAGTAGAAGAAATATAAGAGGAGGTGCACTTAGTATGAAACTTCATGAATTAAAGCCTGCTGCTGGTAGCAGAAAAGCTCCTAAAAGAGTTGGAAGAGGTACTGGTTCAGGATTAGGAAGAAACGCTGGAAAAGGTGAAAAAGGACAAAACGCTAGATCTGGTGGTGGAGTTAGACCTGGATTTGAAGGAGGTCAAATGCCTTTATACAGAAGACTTCCTAAAAGAGGATTCACTAATATCTTTGCTAAGAAGATTGTTAGCATAAACGT
>NZ_JBOGCC010000352.1:0-25586 GCF_051656525.1 Clostridium sp.
ACCCGTCCGCCGCTAATCCGTTTTCCGAAGAAAACTTCATCGCTCGACTTGCATGTGTTAGGCACGCCGCCAGCGTTCGTCCTGAGCCAGGATCAAACTCTCAATAAAAAGTTTAATCTTAAATTGCTCATAAAACTTACTAATAAAAGAATTGCTGGTTTAAGTTTGTTTATATATTAAATCTGTTCAATTTTCAAAGATCTTGTTTGCCGCTCTTTGCGACTTTCTTATAATATCATTTGAAGAATTCTTTGTCAACACTTTTTTAAAAATGTTTTTTGAAGAAGTTCTTCGTGTATGCCCTAACTCTCTAGGACGTTTATTATATTAACATGTTTTTTATGTCTTACTTATTTTATTTCTTCTAGTTTTATAATTTTATTTAGTTTTTTCTCTTTTTTTCTTCTTTTTTCTTTCTTTTTTATAGTATGATACACTAGGAGATGTTGTTTTTATTTCATCTTGTAAAATATTACTTAAAATCAAATTTAATCTTATTTCTTATCTATATCTTTATATCTCTCAAAAAACTTTGCTCCTTCTTTTACTATCTAATATATTATTTACTCTATGTTAATCTAAATCTTCTACTACTAAAGTAGCTAATTTACATAGGTAATTAATCAAATATCTAAAACTTTTTAAAAATAGCAAATAGAATTCTATTTTAAATGTTTGATTTTCTTTAAAAAAAGTCTACTTACCTTTAAAGAAATTCCTAACTATGTGGCTAGATAATACTTACTTCTAGCTCAATTTAAAGTTTTAGGCAAATTTATAACTATTATAATATAAGCTTGTCTTTATTCCATGTAGCTTACATTAATATATCTCCCTATAAAAAGGCCTATAATAGCCTTCTTCAATTGATACTATATTTAAATGCTCTCTGACAAGACTTATCTATTTAAACTATTATATCGATAGCTTAAGTACTATATATTCTTATAAGTCCCTCCTTTTAATAAAAACTTCAATAAATTTCACTACCAGACCTCTTATAATTATATTAAATAACAAATTTTCGTAGGCAATTAATCAAAAATAAACAAAAAATCTCCTATCAGATACATAATGTATCTGATAGGAGATTTTATTATAAAGAATTATTCATCTATACTATAACTTTCATGAAGTAAAGCTTTATCTAATCCCATTTTTTGTTCTTCTTCTGTTGTTCTTATTTTAAATAACTTGTCTAATATTTTCATTACTATTAAACTCACAACAAAAGCGTATATTGATACAAGTACTACTCCGAAAAGTTGAACTAAGAACTGATGTCCACCTGCATGGACACCATTAACCATTCCACTTGCAAATATACCTATACAAAGTGTTCCTAAAACTCCACCCATTCCATGAGTTCCCCAAACATCTAGAGCATCATCCCATTTCATTTTTTTAGCGAATTGTACGCATCCGAAACAGAATATTGCTGCAATTGCTCCAATTATAAGAGCTGCCGTTGGTGTTACATATCCAGCTGCTGGAGTTATTGTTGCAAGTCCTGCTACTGCTCCAACAAATAATTCTACGAATGAGAATCTTTTCTTTTCAATATAAACTATTATTGTCCATACTATCATAGCTGCTATTGCTGCAACTCCAGTGTTAGTGAATGCAATAGAAGCTAATCCATTAGCTTGTAAAACTCCACCTGAGTTAAATCCAAACCATCCAAATAATAATAATGCCGAACCAATTGCTACTAATCCTAAGTTAAATGGTCCCTTTGACGATTTATCTTTTCTCTTTCCAAGCACTAATATGGCTGCTAGTCCAGAGAATCCTGCTGTTGCATGAATAACAGTTCCTCCTGCGAAGTCTACGAATCCCATTTTTTCTAGGAATCCTCCTCCCCATATCCAGTGAGCCACTGGGAAGTATACTAATATCATCCATACTACTAGGAACATTATCCATCCACCAATTCTTATTCTATTTGCCATAGCACCAGTCATTAATGGTAATGTTATAATTGCGAACATTAACTGATACATAAAGAATAATAAGAATGGTACTGTTGATCCATACGTTGAATTAACACTAAATGTTATATTGTGGAATCCAAAATATTGTAGTGGATTCCCTATAATTCCGTGAATATCTTTACCGAAAACTAAACTAAACCCTCCAAATATCCATAATAATCCTACAACTCCAATTGCTATAAACACTTGGAACATCATTGTAAGTGAGTTTTTCTTTTCAACTAGTCCTCCATAGAAAAATGCTAATCCTGGAGTCATTATAAATACTAATAACGTAGAAATTACCATAAAGGCTTCATTTCCCTGTATTATACCGTGAAACATTTAATCAATCCTTTCTTCTATTTAATTGTATGTATATCCCATCTTTCCTCAGATTCCCTTCTCCCCCATAACTAAATAACCTCTATCTAAATACAGGTTTAATTATACCTAAAATAAGCATAGACTAATATTTTCTTAAAACTAATGGAATTGAGTTTAATACCTCTTTTCTCACATAGTCATGACAAATACTCATCACCTTTTCAATATGTTGAGTTAAGTTTCCAACAACTCTAAGTACAAACCCATTCACTTCCAATACAGATATTCCAAAGCTAACATCTAAATCTACATCTTCTAGTTCTTTTCTAAGATTCTCAATGAACTTCTCATCTACCTTCTTATCAATAACTAGTAATGTTCCAAAATTTAAATATCCTTCTAAATATCCTATATTATTCACATTATATTTTGTAGGCTCTATCACAAGATTATCTAATAACACCAATTTATTGTTGAAGTATAAATTAGTCTTAAGTCTTGCACTATCATATTGAAATTTCTTACCATCTGGAGACCAACCTGATGTTATTCCATCTGTATATATAAGTGTGGAATTTTCATCCATGTAAATATTGTTCTCTTGTTTGTATCTAGCGCTTCTGTAAAGAATAACAGGATCTGTTATATATTCTAAAACACTATTTTTTTCTAATGTAATATTAGTTTTTTGGTAAGTTTCTCGCTTATTTTCACATTTATACACCTTAGTAGATGCTTGGGTTGTAACTATGGCTCTGGCATTCTCTAACACTTCTATGTTATTGAAAAACTGTTCTCCTTCAACATAACCCCCACCTATTTGAACTAAAAAGTATGTAGCTATAGCCTCTCTATCTAAGTGAAGTGTTGGTGAAACTCTCATAACACCATCAAAAGCTCTTGTTGTACTTATAGTCTTTTCTCCACTTCTAGCTAAAACTAAATCTATATACGCATCATATAGGTTTTTATTGTCTTTTTCTCTAACTATTGATTTCATAAAATTACATTCCTTCTAATAGACAATTTTTCTTTATCCAATCAATAACTGAATTTATACCTTCATCAGTTTTTAAGTTAGTAAACATAAACGTATTTTCTTTTCTAAAGTGTAATGTATCTGATTTCATAACATCTAAATCTGCTCCAACATAAGGTGCTAAATCTATTTTATTTATTATGAATAAATCACTTTTAACCATTCCTTGACCTGCTTTTCTTGGAATTTTTTCTCCTTGAGCAACATCAATTATATAAATTGAAAAATCTACTAAATCTGGACTAAATGTAGCAGCTAAATTATCTCCACCACTTTCTAAGAATATGATTTCTAAATCATCAAATCTACTTTTCAATTCATCAATTGCTGCAAAGTTCATTGATGCATCTTCTCTAATTGCTGTATGTGGACATCCACCAGTTTCAACACCAATTACTCTATCTTCTGGTAATATTGAATTTCTAACCATAAATTTAGCATCTTCTTTTGTGTAGATATCATTTGTTATTACAGCACATTTATATTTTTCATTCATTCTTCTAGTTAATCTCTCAATTAAAAGTGTTTTTCCACTTCCAACTGGTCCACCAACACCTATAATTACTGGTTTCATTATAATCTCCACCTTTCTTTTTTATGACATAAATAATCTAAATATTAAAGTTTCATGTTGAATTTGTGCAAGTTCTATTCCTGGAACATTTGCACCAAACATATCTTCATCTAATGTTTTAATTATTTTTGTAAGTTCCATAAAGCTTTCTGATGACTCTTTAAGTAAAAGTTGTCCATCTTTTTGCCCAAGTGGTATTGTTCTAACTGCATTTTGTATTAAAGTTGAGGCTGTGCTATACATATAATATTGTATAGCCTCCTCATATCCTATATTCATCTCATACATAAGTATTCCAAATACTATGGCTGGATGTCCAAATGCTTCTTTTTTAGATATCATTTCACTATACTTTTCAAGTCTCTCTGACTCATATAAATCTAAAAATAACTTTAACATTCTTTTTGCAACTAACTTATTTCCATTTCTAGTTTCATACGCCATACATTGAACAGTTATCTTTCTATCTAAATCTAAAATTTTCTCCGTATCTTTATTATCTAAAAATCCATATAAAAATCTTATTGCTAAACCATCGCTATATATAAATTGATTCCTAAAAAATGCCTGTAACCAATATCTAAAACTTTCTGTATCTTTAATTCTATCATCTCTAAGATATGTCTCCATTCCATATGAATGATTAAATGATCCTACTGGAAAGTTTGAATCACAAAGTTGCATTATCTTTAGTACTTTTAAATTATTATTAATGTCTGTGCATGAAATCGACATGTCTAAACGCCTCTTTTAATTCTAATTTTTCTCTTATAAAATCTAATCCCATATGCTTTAAATTTTCTTCAACTACATAATCATATTGAATTATCATTTTGCCATCTATAAATTGAGCCGGTAAATGTTTATTTCCTATTTCATGAGCTACTTTTCCCATTTCAGTCATATCTTTAGGACTAATTACTAAAACATCTTCTACATTGAATTTTACAACTACTACATTATGTCCATCATTAGCTAAGATATCACCATCTTTAAGTTTCTCACCATCTTTAAGAGATATTCCATATTCATTTCCATGGTCTGATTCAACTCTAATTATTCTTTTAAGCATCTCTTCATTGTTTAAGTAAATTCTCTCTATATGACATCCATCTACTTTAACATCTTCAATATTTCCTAATATCTTTTCAAAAATCATTTGAATTCTCCTTTATAACTTAACTAGAATAAGAAGTATCTTTGTGTTAATGGTAATTCTTCTGCTGGTTCACAAGTAGCTAGAACCCCATCAACTGTTACCTCATAAGTTTGTGGATCTACTTCAAGCTTTGGCATTTCTCCATTAAATTTCATATCTTTCTTAGTTAAGTTTCTTATTCCATGAACTGGTAGAACTTCTCTATTTAATCCTAATTTTTCTTTTACTCCATGCTCATAAGCATATTGTGAAACGAATGTTATACAAGTACTTGTTAACGCCTTACCATATGAACCAAACATAGCTCTTGGAATTTCTGGCTGACAAGTGGGTATAGAAGCATTTGCTTCTCCCATAATTGATCTATTTATCATTCCACCTTTTATAACTAACTTAGGTTTAACTCCAAAGAATGCCGGTTCATAGATAACTAAGTCAGCAACCTTACCAACTTCAATTGAGCCTACATAGTCCGATATACCTTGAGCTATAGCTGGATTTATAGTATATTTAGCAACATATCTTTTAATTCTGTTATTATCAGAATTTTCTTTATCGCCTTCCATTATTCCTCTTTGAACTTTCATTTTACTAGCTGTTTGCCAAGTTCTAGTTATAACTTCACCAATTCTTCCCATAGCCATTGTATCTGAACTCATCATACTAAATACACCTAAATCATGAAGTACATCTTCAGCTGCAATAGTTTGTTTTCTAATTCTTGAATCTGCAAATGCTACGTCTTCAGGAACTTTAGAATCTAAGTGGTGACAAACCATTAACATATCTAAGTGTTCTGCTATAGTATTTTTTGTGTATGGCTTAGTTGGATTAGTTGAGGCAGGTAATACATTTGGAAATTGCGCCATTTTTAATATATCAGGAGCATGTCCACCTCCTGCACCTTCTGTATGGAAAGTATGAATAACTCTTCCATCTATAGCATCTATAGTATGCTCAACAAATCCAGCTTCATTTAATGTATCTGTATGTATTGATACCTGAACATCATATTTATCTGCTGCTCTAAGAGAGTAATCTATTGATGATTTTGTTGCTCCCCAGTCTTCGTGAACTTTTAAGCCACAAGCTCCAGCTTCAATTTGCTCCCCATTAACTTCAACATTTGCTCCACAACCTTTTCCTAAAACTCCAACATTTATTGGAAGTCCTTCGATTGATTGTAATATCTTTTGAATGTTCCAAGCACCAGGAGTACATGTTGTTGCATTTGAACCATCATTAGGTCCTGTTCCTCCACCTACAACTGTAGTAATCCCACCTTCTAATGCTACAGTTACAAAATCTGGACTGATAAAATGAACATGTGTATCTATTCCTCCAGCAGTTACAATTAACCCTTCTCCTGCTAAAGCTTCTGTACTAGCTCCAACTATAAAGTCAACATTGTCCATTCCTAGTGGATTTCCACCTTTACCTATTGCTGCTATCTTCCCATCTCTAATTCCAATATCAGCTTTATATATTCCTGTATAATCAAGAATAGTTACACCTGTTATTATCAAATCCACTACTTTAGGATTATCTCTAGTTTCAATAGGATTTTGTCCCATTCCGTCTCTTAAAGATTTTCCTCCACCAAACTTTGACTCATCACCATAAACTGTTAAATCATCTTCAATTTCTAAAAATAACTCTGTATCTGCAAGTCTTATTTTATCCCCTTTAGTTGGTCCAAATAAATCTGCGTAACGCTTTCTGTCTAATTCAAAACTCATTACTTTCCTCCCCTTTCATCTAAACATCCGTCTACTTCGTTATTTAATCCATAAACTTCTCTTAGCCCAGCAATATCAATTAATGGAATTTCTTTCTCATCACCTGGTTCAAATCTCACTGCCGTTCCAGCTGGAATATCTAGTCTTTTTCCATAAGCTTTTTCTCTATCAAATTTTAATCCACTATTAACTTCATAAAAATGAAAATGTGATCCAACTTGAACTGGTCTATCTGCTTCATTTATAACAGTTATCTTTATAGCTTCTTTTCCTTCGTTATACTTTATATTTCCTTCACCGAAAATTATTTCTCCTGGTATCATTATTTCTACCTCCTTAACTTTTATTGAATAGGATCATGTACTGTCACTAATTTTGTTCCATCTGGGAACGTTACTTCAACTTGTACTGTATGTAGCATTTCTGGGATTCCAGTCATAACTTGCTCTCTAGATAATATATGTCTTCCAGCTTCCATTAAGTCAGAAACACTTCTACCCTCTCTAGCACCTTCCATAATTTCATCTGTTATTAGTGCTACAGATTCTGGATAATTTAATTTAAGCCCTTTTTTCATTCTTCTTCTCGCAACTTCTGCTGCAACAACTATCATAAGCTTTTCTTGTTCACGCATAGTAATTCTCACAATAAACATCCTCCTAACTACATATAATTATAGACTTAATTATAATCTGCTATTTTTCTAAATATACCCCTAAAGTGTATTGTTCCAAATTATATAACATTATACTTTTTTTATTCACATATTAACATTAATAAATTCAATTTAAATTTTAGACTTTTTTCTATATTTTTTCGCACTTAATTAGCACTATTTCCCTTTATTGCTATAATATTATCGTTTATTTTTTATTTACTTTTTTATTTTTCTTAACTTTAACTTAATTATTAAAATTTCAAATTATTAATTTTCATTTTAAAAATTGTATTTTTATTTTTTTTTAATGCATATATTCATTTTTTTATTTTTTTTATGAATTTTTTATTTCAATATTAACTTTTTACGTTACATATGTAATTAATTTTTTGAAAAATATCTCTTTACTACTAATTATTAATCTTTCATTTACTTTTCATTTACTTTTTTAAGTTCATAAACGTAAAATTTGAATTCTTAAATTTTCTAAAAATTCATTTTAAACCTTTTTGATTAACATTTGCATTATTATAAATTTAAAAGAGGATTCTATCTAGAATCCTCTTTTGCCCTACAATTTTAAAACTATTTCTTTAAATTTATTTCCTCTTGCTGCAAAGTTTGGAAACATATCAAAAGATGCACATGCTGGTGATAATGTAACTATATCCCCTTTAACGGCTATCTCTTTTGAAATCTTAACAGCCTCATCTAAACTATTCACTTCTTTAATTGGTACTATTATACCCTTTTCTTCTTCTAATTTCTTAAATACCTTTTTTATTTTATCTTTAGTTGCTCCCATAAGGATTAATTCTTTAATATATTTATATCCTTCTTCAGCTAGTGGTTCAAATTCTAAATTCTTGTCATATCCACCTGCTATTAATATAACCTTTTTATCAAAGGCATGTAACCCTGCTAAAGTTCTTGTTGGACTTGATGCTATTGAATCATTATAATATCTTACTCCATCAAGTTCCCTAACTAATTCACATCTGTGCTCTACTCCAGTAAAAGTTTCAGCAACCTTTTTCATATTTTCTATTTTCACATCATCTTTACACGCTAAAAACGCAGCTAAATAATTTTCAACATTATGCATTCCTTTAAGAATTATATTATCTTTTTTAACTACTTCTTTTCCTAAAAGATATAGCATTCCTTCTTTATAATATGCACCATCTTCTAATACTCTTTTTGAACTAAATTCTAAAACTTTACCTTTTACTTCACTTATAAATGAATGTGTTATTTCATTTTCTCTATTTAAAATAACTATCCCACTTTCTTCACCATATAAGAATATATTTTTCTTAGCATCTATATACTCTTGCATATCCTTATGCATATCTAAATGATTTGGCGCTAAATTAGTACAAATTGCAACTTCTACTGGTAAATCCATAGTCATAAGTTGGAAACTTGATAATTCTAATACAACCATATCTTCTTTCTTAACTTCTTCTATTTGAGAAAATAAAGGTGTTCCTATATTCCCACCTACCCATGTTTTATATCCTTCTTCTATTAAAAGTTTAGATATCATAGTAGTAGTTGTTGTTTTTCCATCACTTCCTGTTACTGCAAATATTTTCCCTTTACAATATCTAACGAATTCTTCCATTTCAGATGTTATGTATGCACCCTCATTTTTTGCTCTTACTAAAGCTTCACTATCAATTCTCATTGATGGTGTTTTAAAAACTACCTCAAATCCTGTTAAACTGTCTAAATATCCTTCTCCTAAAACTAATTTAGCACCTTTATTTTTTAATTCTATAGCCGTTTCTCCTAGAGCTTTTTCATCTCTCATATCAAAACCAGTTACATCAGCACCTAACTCTATTAAAAATTTGATAAGTGGAATATTGCTTACACCAATTCCTACTACACCAACCTTTTTATTCTTTATAAATTCTTTAAATTCATTGAAATCCTTTTTCATGTTAAATCCTCCACACTAACTCTTTTTAACATATACAATATGAGCCTATTTTAATTTTGTCCCATTTATTTCTAATTATAACATTCAAATTAATTATTTTCAGTATTTTATACACGGTAATAATTGTATTTAAGATTTTGCTATATTTAAAATATAATACTATTGTTATATTTTAAATATAGCAGCCTATATAACATAGACTGCTATTTTATTAAAACTCTAGGCTTTTTTCAATATAAGCTACTAAATTTTCTATTTTAACTCTTTCTTGTTCCATTGTATCTCTATTTCTAATTGTTACAGCTCCATCAGTTTCTGTTTCAAAGTCAACAGTTATACAGAATGGTGTTCCAATCTCATCTTGTCTTCTATATCTTTTACCAATACTTCCAGCTTCATCATATTCAATATTGAACTTTTTAGCTAAATCAGCATATACTTCTAAAGCTTTTTCTGAAAGTTTCTTTGATAATGGTAATATAGCAGCTTTATATGGTGCTAAAGCTGGATGTAAATGCATTACTATTCTTGAATCTTCTTTACCATCTTTAGTTAAATCTTCTTCATCATATGCATCTACTAAGAAAGCTAGTGCAACTCTATCAGCTCCAAGTGATGGCTCAATACAGTATGGTACATACTTTTCATTAGTTGTTGGATCCATATACGTCATATCTTGGCCTGAATGTTCAGCATGTTTCTTAAGGTCATAGTCAGTTCTATCTGCTATTCCCCATAACTCTCCCCATCCAAATGGAAATAAATATTCTATATCAGATGTTGCATTTGAGTAGAATGATAATTCTTCTTCACCATGGTCTCTTAATCTTAAATTAGCTTCTGTTACTCCTAAGTTTAATAAAAATTTCCAGCAGTACGCTCTCCAATATTCAAACCATTCTAAATCTGTTCCTGGTTTACAGAAGAATTCAAGTTCCATTTGTTCAAATTCTCTTGTTCTGAAAGTAAAGTTTCCTGGTGTAATTTCATTTCTAAATGATTTACCTATCTGTGCTATTCCAAATGGAACTTTCTTTCTAGTACTTCTTTGAACTGATTTGAAGTTTACAAATATACCTTGTGCTGTTTCTGGTCTTAAATATATTTCATTTTTAGCATCCTCTGTTACCCCTTGAAATGTTTTAAACATTAAATTAAATTGTCTTATATCTGTATAGTTCATTTTTCCACACTTAGGACAAACTATGTTATGCTCTTCAATATATGCTTTTAATTGCTCATTTGACATACCATCTGCTGAAGCAACTTCTACTCCATTTTTAGTCATATCATCTTCAACTAATTTATCAGCTCTAAATCTTGAATTACAGTCTTTACAATCCATTAACGGATCTGAAAATCCACCTAAATGTCCTGATGCTACCCAAACCTCTTTATTCATTAGGATTGCACAATCAACCCCTACATTATAAGGACTTTCTTGAACAAACTTTCTCCACCAAGCTTTTTTAACATTATTTTTAAATTCAACTCCTAAAGGACCATAATCCCATGAGTTTGCAAGTCCACCATATATGTCTGAACCCGGGAATATAAATCCTCTTCCTTTACAAAGTGCAACTATCTTATCCATAGTTTTTTCAACTGCCATAATCTTTCCTCCTTAAATATATATCAATTATTTAAATACAATAAAAAAAGCCCTAAGCGCATAAAGGGACGAATTTCTCCGCGGTTCCACCCTTCTTGGCTAAAGCCCATCTTTTAAAAATGTACTAAAAAGTTCCCTTCACTTTATTAAATTAATGATTCTCACCAAACATCATCTCTCTAAAAATTTTCTAAAGCTACTTTTCTTTTATCTTCATACATATCCAATTATATATTAATTTTACCAAAAGAATTCTAGATGTCAATATTCAATTCTTATAACTCAAATAAACCTAGTAAAAGTTTTCCTCTTACTAGGTATCTTGTTAAAATTTATTTAATTCTATTAACTACTTGCCCTATACGAGGTGCATGATTTAACTCTCCAACATTCTTACCATTTATAGTGAACTTTATTGTATCTATCCACTCTACCTTATTATCTGGTTGTAATAAACTATTTATAAGAATTTCCTCAGTTATAAATGCTCCTGTTGAACCTTGAAGGTAATCTCTTTCCCATTTTTTTGTTCCATCTTTTAAATTTACTGTTACAATCTTCTTATTTCCTTCTTCTTTTATTTTAGATAATTCAATTGAACAGCCTTCAAAATTCTTTTTAGCTATTTCATCAGCTATTTTTTTCATATTTTCTTCTATTGTTAAATTTTCTGTTTTTATAGTTGTTCCAACTTTAACACCATCTATATTTTCATTTCCTATATAAATTGCAAATTCTCCTTTTGAGATTTTTGCATTTGTTTCTTCTACGTTTTCTTTATCAACTTTATCAATATTATTTTTTTCTGTATCTACTTTTTCTGTATCTACTTTTTCTGCATCTTCTTTATTTTCATTTGCTTCTCCTTTATCTTTCTCATCTTCATTCTTAGCACTATCTGTTTCTATCTGTTCCTCTACTTGAGGCTTCGCATTAGCTTCATTACCTTTATCTTCTTCCTCCGAACACCCAACCATACTAAATATCCCTATTGCAATTAATGCACATACTAATTTCTTTTTCATAACCTTCTCCCCCTTTATCTTTTTTAAAACTATTTATTAAATATATAAATGCTACACTTCCTATAGCTACCTTAATTAAACTTTTCCCCTTATAAGCTAATATTATACCTACTATCATTCCAAAATTTCTTCTGCACTATCCATTATTTTCCTTCTCATTTATTATTTTATCTATATTTTACTATATTATGATTTTTTTAAATAAATTTTTATAACAAAAAAAATGAAGCTTTTAGCCTCATTTATACTCAAATGTATATTAAATTAAAAATAAAAAAGTAGTGATTTCTCACTACCTAAAGTTCAATTGGCTCCGCGAAGAGGACTCGAACCTCCAGCCTATCGGTTAACAGCCGAGTGCTCCACCATTGAGCTATCGCGGAATATTATATGTGTTTTTTAAAAAGAAATGGCTCCGCGAAGAGGACTCGAACCTCCAGCCTATCGGTTAACAGCCGAGTGCTCCACCATTGAGCTATCGCGGAATATTATATCTTTATCTTGCACTAAATAATTTTTTTGAAAAAGTGGCTCCGCGAAGAGGACTCGAACCTCCAGCCTATCGGTTAACAGCCGAGTGCTCCACCATTGAGCTATCGCGGAATATTTAGTACACTAATTATTATATAGAATTCTTCAGAAAATGCAACCCCTTTTTTATATTTTTATTTTTATTTTTGTTAAAAATTTTTAAACAAGTCTTATTTCCCTACACTTCATTCTATTCTTTATTCTATTTTTTATTACAGCTTCCTCAAAAACTTTTCCTTTTTATGTTTTATACATAAAAAAAGAACACTCTCTCAAGTGTTCTTCTCTATCTATATTATTGTCTATTTAATGGTTTCATTGTTGGGAATAAAATTACGTCTCTAATTGATGATGCACCAGTTAAGAACATAATTAATCTATCTATACCTATTCCTAAACCACCAGTTGGAGGCATTCCTGTTTCTAAAGCACTCATGAATTCTTCATCTAACATATATGCTTCATCATCTCCATCTTCTCTTGATTTAGCTTGTTGCTCAAATCTTTCTCTTTGAACTATTGGATCATTAAGTTCTGAGTAAGCATTACATAATTCTCTACCGAATGCGAATCCTTCGAATCTTTCTGTAAACTCCTCTTCCCCTCTTTTCTTTTTAGTTAAAGGTGAGATTTCTACTGGATAGTCTATTAAGAATGTTGGTTGAATTAAATTTTCTTCACCATATTCTTCAAATAACATATTTAAAACTTCTCCTCTTGATACTTTATCAAGTGGTTTAGGGAATTCTAAATTCTTTTCTTTAGCTATTTTTCTAGCTTCTTCATTTGTTTTTACTTCGTTAAAGTCAATTCCTGCATATTCTTTAACAGCATCCACCATCGTTAATCTTCTCCAAGGTGGTGTAAAGTCTATTTCAGTTCCTTCGTACATAACTTTAGTTGTTCCATTTACTTTTTCACATACATATGCAACCATGTTTTCTGTTATTTCCATCATGTCATTGTAGTCTGAATAAGCTTCATATAACTCTATTGCTGTAAATTCAGGATTATGTCTTACTGAAACCCCTTCATTTCTGAAGTTTTTACCAATTTCATAAACTTTTTCAAATCCTGCAACTATTAATCTTTTTAAGTATAACTCTGGTGCAATTCTTAGATACATATCCATATCAAAAGTATTGTGATGTGTTATAAATGGTCTTGCAGCTGCTCCACCTGCTATCATACCAAGAATTGGAGTATCTACCTCTAAGAATCCTCTATTATCTAAGAACTCTCTCATCCCTTGTATTATTTTAGATCTTTTTATAAATGTTTCTTTAACTTCTGGATTTGTTATTATATCCACTTCTCTTTGTCTATATCTTAAATCTGGATCTTTTAATCCATGGAATTTTTCTGGTAATGGTTTTAATGATTTACAAGTTAATTCAATTTCAGTAGCTTTTATCGAAACCTCTCCAACTTTAGTTTTGAAAACTTCACCTGTTACAGCTACGAAGTCACCTAAATCATATGTTTTATATGCATTTAGTGTTTCTTCTCCAACTACATCTACTTTAATAAATAATTGGATTTTTCCATCTTTATCATGGATGTCTGAGAATATAACTTTTCCTTGTCCTCTCTTCGACATTATTCTTCCTGCTACTGTTACCGTCTTTCCTTCTAACTCCTCAAAGTTGTCTATAACTTCTTTTGATGTATGTGTTCTGTTTACTTTGTATACATCAAATGGATCTTTTCCTTGCTCTTGAAGTTCAACTAGCTTTTCTCTTCTTAGAGCCTCTTGTTCACTATATTGTGCCTCTAGTTCTTGTACATTCATTTCTTCTGTTGACATAGATATTCCCTCCATCTATCTTTTTATTTCTAAAACTTCAAATTTACTCACTCCATCAGGAATAGTTATTTCTACTACATCGCCAACTCTTTTACCTAAAAGTCCTGCCCCAACTGGTGATTCATTTGATATTTTAAATTTCATTGGATCTGCTTCTGCTGAACCTACTATTGTATATTCAACTTCTTCATCAAAATCATAATCCTTCACTCTAACCTTTGACCCTACTGCTACTATATCTGAAGGAAGGTCAGATTCATCTACAACCTCAGCATTCTTTAACATATTTTCTAGTTGAAGTATTCTTCCTTCTGTAAATGCTTGATCGTTCTTTGCTTCATCATACTCAGAGTTTTCACTTAAATCTCCATAACCTAAAGCTACTTTTATCTTTTCTGTTATTTCTTTTCTTTTTACAGTCTTTAGATATTCTAATTCTGCCTCTAATTTTTGTACACCTTCATATGTCATTATAAATTTCTTTTCACTCATATCTAATTCCCCTTCAGCTATCTTAATTTATTTTAAAATTTATTTTAATTTTTTTACGAATTTTACATGAACATTTTTAAATATTATAAATCTACCTATATAATATGTCAATTTTGCTTTATATACGTCCATATCTACTATTTATTATATAACCAGTTTTTATATAATAATACCTTTTCATAAAAAAACTTGTATTTTTAATCATTAGTTCATATTTAGAATATATTCCATTATCTTATTTTAATGTTTTTTATTTCCTCTTTGTATTCTAAAAGTCTTTTAATAACTTCCGAACTATCTTCTAATCTATTTATCTCATTTCTAATTTCTGTACAGTTTGGTAAGCCTTTAATATACCACGATGCATGCTTTCTCATTTCACGAACTGCTTTTCTTTCACCATCATATTTTAATGCTAATTCGTAATGTCTTATGCACATATCAATTTTTTCATCCATTGAAACTTCTTCTACTTCTTCGCCATTTAAAGCTTTTTGAACTTGTTTAAATATCCATGGATTTCCCATACTTCCTCTAGCAATCAAAATTCCATCACAATTTGTTAACTCCTTCATCTTTATAGCATCTTCTGGAGTAAATACATCTCCATTCCCTATAACTGGAATAGAAACACTTTCCTTTACTTTTCTTATAATATCCCAATCGGCTTTTCCTTCGTACATCTGTTTCGTTGTTCTTCCATGTACCGCAATCGCATCTGCTCCTGCCTCTTCCATAGCCTTAGCAAACTCAACTGCATTAATATGCTCATCATCAAACCCTTTTCTAAACTTTACTGTTACAGGTTTTATTGATACAGCCTTAACTTTTCTTACTATTTCTGCTGCAAGTTCTGGATTTTTAAGAAGTGCTGAACCATCACCATTTTTAATAATTTTAGGTGCTGGACACCCCATGTTTATGTCTATTATACAAACTTCATCCATATTATTAAAATGTTCTTCTACAACTTTTGCCATTATATCTGGATCACTTCCAAACATTTGGACAGCTACCGGTCTTTCTTCTTCCGCAATTCTAAGTAATGTTTTTGTATTTTCACTTCCATAGTATAATGCTTTAGCACTAACCATTTCAGTACATACTAATCCACACCCTTGCTCTTTACAAAGTCCTCTAAATGATATATCTGTAACTCCTGCCATAGGTGCTAAAAATACATTATTTGAAAACTCAATGTTTCCTATCTTCATTTTAACTTACTCCTTGTTCTTATTATAAATTATTCTTAAGCCCTCTAGAGTTAAATCACCATTTACTATATCTATTACATCCGTTTCATTTGCTATAAGATTAGCTAAACCACCAGTTCCAATAACTATAGGTTCTTCACTGCACTTACCTTTCATTTCTTCTTTTATTTTCTTTACTATATATTCAACCTGCCCTATATATCCAAATAAAATACCTGCTTGCATACTTTTAGTAGTATTTCTACAAATAATACTATCTGGCACTTCTAATTCTATTCTAGGCAATTTTGCAGCCCTTTCAAAAAGTGCATCTGCTGATATTTTTATCCCCGGAACAATACACCCACCTAAGTAATCCCCTTTTTCAGTTATTCCACAAAAAGTCGTTGCTGTTCCAAAGTCTATAACGATATTTGGTTTCTTATATATTTCAAAAGCTGCTACAGCATTTACTATTCTATCTGCACCAACTTCTTTTGGATTATCATACTTAATGTTTACTCCTGTCTTTATTCCAGGCCCTACTATAATAGGTTCCTTTTTAAAACATTTCTTAATCATATTTTCTAAAGAGTGCATAATATTAGGTACAACTGATGAAACAATTATTCCTTCAACTTCACTCATTTTTAATCCAAATTGATTAAATAACTGTGATACTTGAATACCATACTCATCTGATGTTTTTTTAGAATCAGTTGATATCCTCCATCCAGCTATATATTCATTTTTATCATGTACGCCTAAGACGATATTAGTATTCCCAACATCCACAAGCAAAATCATAAAAGCACCACCTTAATATAATTAAAAGCAGCTTTTTTTAGCTGCTTTTATTTGGATAAAATCACTTGTTTTTAACAATATTAATTTTAACAATTCCCACCCATTTGTCAAGGCTTTAACAGTTTTTAAAATAGTCCTATAATTTCACCGTTTTTTAATATATCCATATTATTTGCAGCTGGAACTTTTGGCAATCCTGGCATAGTCATTACATTTCCTGTAAGTACAACTATAAAACCAGCCCCATTTGATACTCTTACCTCTTTAACTGTTATATCAAAATTTGTTGGTCTTCCTAAAAGACTTGGATTATCTGATAAAGAATATTGAGTTTTTGCCATACATACTGGAAGTTTATCTAAACCAAACTTTTCAAGTTCTGCTATTTGTCTAAGAGCAGCTACATCATAGTTCACACCATCTGCTCCATAAATTTCATTTGCTATTTTTAATATTTTATTTTTTATAGTGTCCTGTTCATCATATAAAACTTTAAAATTTGACTTCTCATTTTCTAAAATATCTACTACTTTATTTGCTAATTCTATTCCACCTTCGCCACCTTTAGCCCATACATCTGAAAGTGCAACTTCAATTCCTTTTTCTTCACAGAAATTTTTTATGAAATTTACTTCTGCTTCTGTATCTGATACAAATTTATTTATTGCCACAACTACTGGAACACTAAATTTCTTTGCATTTTCTATCTGTTTCTCTAAATTTTCTATTCCCTTACCCAATGCTTCAACATCTTCAATATTAAGTTTTTCTTTAGAAACCCCACCATGATGTTTTAATGCTCTTATTGTTGCAACAAGAACTATACAATCTGGCTTAAGATTTCCATATCTACATTTTATATTTAAGAATTTTTCTGCTCCTAAATCTGCTCCAAACCCTGCTTCTGTAACTACAATATCACTTAATTTAAGTGCCATTTTTGTTCCTATTATTGAATTACATCCATGTGCAATATTTGCAAAAGGACCTCCATGTATTATAGCTGGTGTATTTTCTAAAGTTTGCACTAAATTTGGCATTATAGCATCCTTCATCAGCATTGCCATAGCACCTACTACACCAATTTCCTTTGCATATACAGGTTCTCCATCTAAGTTATATCCAATAACTATATTTCCCATTCGCTCTTTTAAATCCTCTAGACTAGTTGCTAAACAAAGTATTGCCATTATTTCTGATGCAACTGTAATCATGAATCCATCTTCTCTTAAGAATCCATTCATCTTTCCACCCATACCTACTACAACTTCTCTAAGCGCTCTATCATTCATATCGATAACCCTTTTAAAGGTTATTCTTCTTGAATCAATTCTAAGTTCATTTCCTTGATGTATGTGATTATCTATAGCTGCACATAATAAATTATTTGCCGATGTAATAGCATGCATATCTCCAGTAAAATGTAAATTTATATCATCCATAGGAACAACTTGTGCGTATCCTCCACCTGCTGCGCCTCCTTTAACTCCAAATACAGGTCCTAATGAAGGCTCTCTAAGTGCAATACTTGAGTTTTTTCCAATCTTACACAAAGCTTGACCAAGTCCTACTGTAACAGTAGACTTTCCTTCACCAGCTGGCGTTGGATTTATTGCAGTCACTAAAACCAATTTCCCATCTTTTTTATCTTTATTCTTATCTAAAACCTCCAAGGAAATTTTACATTTATTTTTTCCATACATCTCTATATCATCTTCTGATAACCCTAACTTTTCTGCTATCTTTAAAATATGTTCCATTTTTGCTTCTTGAGCTATTTGAATATCACTTTTCATTTTAAAACCCCTCTCTTTCATCGTTCACCTTTTTCTTGATTTTCCATTACTTTTAACTTATTATAACATCTCATTTTTGTATTTTAAACACATTTTTCGAATATTTTCCTCTTATTGTAAATAATAGTTCGTACATCCAAAAATAACACCCTTAGGTTAAACCTAAGGGTATCTACTATATATCCTGACAAATTCTTTCAAATTCATCTCCATCAATTTTTTCTTTTTCTAATAAAGCTTTTGCAACTGCATGCAATTTCCCAATATTAGCTCTTAGTATATCTTCCGCTCTAATATAAGCTTCATCTACTAAACCTTTAACTTCCCTATCTATTTCAGCACCAATTTCTTCAGAGAAATTTCTATTCTTTCCCAAATCTCTTCCTAAGAATACTTCATTTGGTTCTGAACCATAAGATATAGTCCCAAGTTTTTCACTCATTCCATATTCCATAACCATAGCTCTAGCAATAGCACTAGTTCTATCAATATCATTTTTAGCACCTGTACTTATATCCCCAAGTATTAAACTTTCAGCTACTCTACCACCCAAAAGTCCAACCATATCATCTTTAAGTCTTAATTTTGATGTATATGATCTATCCTCATCTGGTAAATGCATAGTATACCCACCAGCCATTCCTCTAGGAATTATACTTATTTCATGAACTGGATCTGAAAATTCTAATGCTCTCATTACAACAGCATGCCCTGCTTCATGATATGCTGTAAGCTTTCTATCTTTTTCACTAATAACTCTACTTTTCTTTTCTGGTCCTGCCATCACTTTTGTTATAGCTTCTTCCATATTAGACATTGATATTTCTTTTTTACCATCTCTAACAGCCAAAAGTGCTGCTTCATTAGTTAGATTTTCTAAATCTGCTCCTGCAAATCCTGGTGTTCTCTTTGCTAGTACTTTTAAATCAACATCTTGTCCTAATGGTTTTTTTCTTGTATGAACTTTAAGAATTTCTTCTCTACCTTTTATATCAGGTGCTCCTACAAGTATCTGTCTATCAAATCTTCCAGGTCTTAAAAGCGCTGGATCTAGTATATCTCGTCTATTAGTTGCAGCTATCATAATAATTCCTTCATTTTGACCAAACCCATCCATTTCAACTAAAAGTTGATTTAATGTTTGTTCCCTTTCATCATGACCACCACCAAGTCCTGCTCCTCTTTGTCTTCCAACAGCATCTATTTCATCAATAAACACTATGCAAGGTGCATTTTTCTTAGCTTCTGAAAAAAGGTCTCTTACTCTTGAAGCTCCTACTCCCACAAACATCTCAACAAAATCAGAACCTGATATACTAAAAAATGGTACTCCTGCTTCTCCTGCAATTGCTTTTGCAAGAAGAGTTTTTCCTGTTCCCGGAGGTCCTACTAACAGTACCCCCTTAGGTATCCTTGCTCCCATCTCAGTATAAACTGTTGGTTCCTTCAAAAAATCTACTATTTCTGCAAGTTCTTGCTTCTCTTCATCTGCACCCGCTACATCTTTAAAGGTGACTGTTTTAGATTCTGGCGTTGCAATCTTTGCCTTACTTTTTCCAAAATTCATTACACCTTTATTTCCGCCATTATTATTTCCATGAGACTGTTGCGTTATTACAAATAATACTATTAAAATTAAAACCACTGTTATTATGCTTGGTATAATTGCGATCCATGCACCTGTATTTGATGGTGGTTCAAATTCAACCTTAATAGTTGGTTTTGGTGAACTTACCATTAAATCTGACAGCATTTGCTGTGGTGCATATGTTATAAATTTTTTATCATCATTTTGCACACCATCAATAGTCATTCCATCATCATGTACGTAAAGACTCTTTACATTATTTCCATCCCACATCTGTTGAAATGAACTATACGGGACCAATTGCGGCTTATTTCCTGTTTCCCATACTAACACAGCAGCTGCTACAATAACAACAATTAAAATTGCCCACACTGCTGCACTTGAATATTTTCTCATTCAAGCCTCCCCTTTCCTTAATTCTATTCTATTTTTTTGAATATACTTCTTCTTTAAGAATTCCTACAAAAGGTAAATTTCTATATTTTTCTGCATAGTCTATTCCATATCCTACAATAAATGCATTTGGCACTTCAAATCCTATATAGTCTACATCAATTTCTGCTGTTCTTCGCTCTGGTTTATCTAATAATGTTACTATTTTCACACTGTTAGCTCCTCTTGTGCTTAAATATTTTTTTAAATATGAAAGAGTATGTCCTGTATCAACTATATCCTCTACTATTAATACATCTTTTCCCTCTATTCCATGATCTAAATCTTTTAAAATTCTAACCACTCCTGAAGATTCTGTTGAATTCCCATAACTTGATACTGCCATAAAATCTATTTCGCAAGGTATTGTAATATTTTTTATCAAATCAGATGTAAATAATACAGAACCTTTTAAAACACCTACTACTATTAAATTTTTTCCTTCATAGTCATTACTTATTTTTTCTCCAAGTTCTTTACACTTAAGTCTTAAGTCCTCTTCACTAAATAATACTTCTTTAATATGGTCCATCATCATTTTCTATCCCTTCCTTTTGTAACTTATTTTCAATATATTTTCAGTTTCTTTTGTAACTTTATATATATCAGATAATCTAACACCTACTACCCATGCTATATTATCATCAAAAACTATTACTGGTAACTCATCTCTTTTCTCTTTTTGTATTTTCATATCTATAAAAATATCTTTTAATTTCTTAGTTCCCTTCATTCCAAACGGAACCATTTTATCTCCATTTTCTCTATTTCTTATAATAATGCACTTGTTAATTTTATCATAATCAAAATATTTAATTAAGTCATTATTGGTAATTTTTAAATTTTTTTGATTCTTTAACACTTCAAAATTAAATTCATAGTCTCCAAACTGACTTCTTTTCTCTACTTCTTCCTTCAAAACACATATCTTTTTCTTCTCTACCACTTTCTTTTCTTCTCTCTTTTTAATATATATTTCACCATAAATATTCTCTGCATATATTCCATTTGGTAAATCTACTTTTTTATTTGTTCCTAAATAATTTAGTTTTATTACTTCTTCTATATGCTTCATTTCGAAATCATATGTGCTTTTTGAAACTTTAACTAATGCTTTTCTTATAACTCTAGTTAAAACTGATCTACTTTCATTAAATAATTCCTTTTTTATTTTTATATCTCCATTTTCTTTCACACAAAATAGTTTAAATTTCTCTTTTGCATAATCTGTTATAAATTTGTTATCTTCATATAATATATGTGTCATTCTATTTATAGCCATTACAACATCATTATTAAAATTTTCTTTCATATAAGGAAGTATCTTTAATCTTATTTTATTTCTTGTATATACAGTTTCTAAATTTGTCTTATCTATTCTTGGCTTTAAATCAAATTTCTCACAATATTCTTCTATTTTATTACGTTCCATACAAAGTATCGGCCTTATAAATACTCCATCACGCTTTACAGGAATTCCACAAAGCCCCTCAAGTCCCGTTCCTCTCATCATTCTCATTAAAATAGTCTCTGCTTGGTCATTTGCATTGTGTGCTGTTGCAATCTTTGTATATCCATATTTTTTCTTTACATCAGTGAAAAGTTCATAACGTACATCTCTTCCACCAGTTTCAGTTGAAACTCCTCGTTCTTTTGAATAACCTTCTATATCTACTCTTCTACTAAAAAACTCTACACCTAAACTTTCACAAAACTCTTTAGCATACTCTTCATCTTTATTAGCCTCCTCACCTCTTAACATATGATTAAGATGTGCTGCTCCTATTTCTAGACTATACTCTTCTCTAATACTACATAAAAGATGTAACATACAAATAGAATCTGGCCCTCCAGATAATGCCACCAGTACCTTATCCCCTTTTCTTATCAAGTCATTCTCTTCTATGTGTTTTATAAATTTTTCTCTCATTTTTATCCACTTCCTAATAATAATTGATATTTATATAATACCCTATTACTACTTTCATTGCATATTTTTTTGCCACTATATATAAAAGAAGATAGAAAAAGATACTTCCTTCAAAACCCTTATTAGAAGGAAATATCTTTCTTTTTAATGTATCCTTTGAACTTTAGATACAATTACTGTCATATCGTCATTAATTGAGCCATTATTTAACCTCTTAGATTCTTCAATTAACTCAATTGCAAGTTCCTTTGGATCATTTCCTGAATTACATAAAAAACTTTCTATCCACTCTGTATCCCCAACTTTACTCTTATCCACATCCAAAACACCATCACTTAGTGTTATTATTATATCTCCACCTTTAATTTTCTTTTCTATTTTCTCTACTTCTATTTCATCCACTAAACCAAAAGGTGGCATATTAGATGATATTTTTATTATTTCACTACCTCTTTTTATAAAACTTGAAGTTGCTCCAACCTTTACAAACTCTATAGTTCCTTTATATAAGTCAATTCTATTCATATCTAATGTTGAAAACTTTTCATCTTCATCAAACTTCATAGTCATTATTGAGTTTACTGCATTAAGTGCTGTATTAATATCAAATCCACTAACAATAAACTTTTCAACTAAATCTACCGTCATCTTACTTTCCTTTGAAGCTTCTGGTCCTGATCCCATCCCATCACTTATAAGACATAAATACTTACCATCTGCTATAGTTCCAAAATTATAAGTATCTCCAGTATGATTCTCTCCTTCTTTAATCTTCATTCCAACATAAGATTGAACATTATACTTAGGAATCTCCGTTATCGTAACTGTACAATCTTTATTGTTAGTTTTTATTGAACAACCATTTCTTCCTATACTCATAGGTTTATTCATAACTGAACTTACTATAGGTAATACATTTTTATTGCAATATCTACATCCTGAGCAATTTGTCATATTAACTTTCACTTTAGATTTTCCTTCTCTATCAACAAAAGCTAGTACATCTTTATATTGAATAGAATTTTTATTTAACTCTTTTCTTATTTCTTGCTCTAAATTTCCATATACAACAATATCCTTTTTAAAATCCCCTAGCATCTTCCCTATATTATCAACCATAATATTCATATGATTTGCTATAAGTTTTCTTCCTTCCTCTATCTTTTCCCTATTTATTGCTTCTGCATTCATACTAAGTACAAGCTGATCAACCTCATTTAATATCTCATATTTTCTCATACACTTCTTTTCAAGTTCAGCTGGAAATAACTTGAAATTATCCTCCCTACCTCTTATAATTTTTTCAAAGCAACTATACGTCACATTAAATTGATTCCCCCAACAACTATTAGCCATATTACATTTTGAACAAATTCTATCTGCTAAATTATTTACCATAGCAGCACTCTTATCTTTATATAACAACGCTTCATTTGTAGATAAATTTTCAATTACTTCTGATACACTGCCTAAAACTTCTGTTAATCCATCTACCCTTTTTGAAAACTCTTCTTTCATCTGCTCTGTATGAACTGAATTAAAATTTTCCATCTTAACATCTGTATTTACTTCTTTATCAATTTTTTTAATTATCTTAGTTGGTATTATTAAAAAGATTACTCCACCTAATAAAACTTCTATAATCCCATCTGTTATGGTTCCACTAGTATATAAAGATAAAATAGCATATATAACTACAACTGATAAAAAAGAAAATATCCTTCCTGTCTCCTTGAATAAGCCTGCCACAAGTCCCATAACTCCATAAAATCCAATTCCTTCTATCATGCTACCACTTGATATTCCTAGAATAAGCCCCATAGCTATTCCCATTGCTGCACCATTTGACGGACCACCTACATAGGCAATCAAAATAATAAAAATTACTGAGACAACTACTTTTATTTCTATATTAAGTATATTGATATCTCCAATACCTGCAATTATCAAGCATCCTACAATTCCTATACTAATTAACTCTTCAGTAGTAAAACAATAGTTAGTATTATAATTCTCAAAACACTGTAATCCATACTTAATAATAAAATATATAGGAATAATAATTACTGTATATATACACCCTAAAATTAATGTAGTTTTTATGTCTTGTTTATTTATTAATATAGAAATAATAAATTGAGTAATAAAATAAATCCCAAGTACACTTTTAATTCCTAAAAAAATCTCTCTCCTACTTAATATATATGACAACATAAAAATTCCTAATATAGTTATTATGTATATTGATGCATTATTTATTTGATTATTCACCGTAAAGTATCCTAAAATTCCTCCTATACTTGCAAAAATCATCTTATTTTCATCTTTAGTCTTTAATATTGCTCCTAGAAACGCTAGTCCAAACGGTACTAAACCTACTACCTCTTCTTTATTCATATAAATAACGACTCTACTCAACAAAAAAGTTATAGCCATCAACATTATTATAGTACTCATATTTATATTTCTAGCCTTTATCTTTTGAATCTTTTCTTTTTGTTGCATTGTTTTATGTTTTAATCCATACTGCATAGTTCCCACTCCTTATTTACATATTTTGTAATATAATTATAGCAACTATCTTGTTATTTTCTTGTCGTTATATGTTTCATTTATTCTGAATCGATTTACATTATCTTTTAATTTTCTTTTTTTTATTCTAATTTTCTTTTTTCATTTATATATATACCATCTAAATCTTCTTAAACTCATAATGCACACTTTTATTTTTTGCTATTTTTTGTAAAATAAAATCATTTTTTATAAAAAACTTTTTTGCATATTTTTTACTAATAACATATAATTTTATTTGAACGCAAAAATAGATCTAAGATAAATCTTAGATCTATTGGTGCCGAAGACCGGAATCGAACCGGTACGGTGTTTAACCACCGCAGGATTTTAAGTCCTGTGCGTCTGCCAGTTCCGCCACTTCGGCATGACAGTGGTAGCGGAA
>NZ_JBOGCC010000353.1:0-1104 GCF_051656525.1 Clostridium sp.
TGATGAACTATATGTTCCAGGTGGGGGAGACAGAACATCCCGAAGCTCTGTTAACACAACTGGCATCACAGGTGCCGCAACATGGAGACACGCTGATGACCATTGCTGAACAATTAAAGCAAACTGGCCGCATGGAAGGGCGCTTGGAAGGGCGCTTGGAAGGGCGCTTGGAAGGGCGAGTGGAAGGCCGCCAAGAAGGCCGTCAAGAAGCACTGCTTGAAATGGCGCGCAATATGCTCGCTAAGGGTATTGATGCCGAGACTATCCTCAGTGTCACTGGCTTGACTGCTGCTGATCTTGAACAGGTTCGCCATTGATTTTTATCTCACGCCTTAATCCAACTGAAGATTAAGGCGTCTTGTTACTCCGCTATATTTCTTTTCCTCCTTGGTTACTTGTTACATCGGTACTAACACGTAACCTCACCGCTTTACAGCAAAGCGCTAAGCAAGTGACCAAATCGCAAAATATCCTCTCAAGTGAATGCCTTGCTGGATAAAATCGATTCATTGTCAGCACAGCAAGCCAATACAAATACCGCAACCACGGTTGACCGTTATGGTATGCTTATTTCATACATTGCTGCCGCTGCTCTGGAATTAACGAGCTGGTTACTGGTCTTAGTGACATCGACCTTGCGTTCGCACACTCCTGCACACTCGAACACAGTCGAAATAAATCAGTGTGTCGATAAATAGTGTGACCCTGAGCCTGCTTTAATTACGGTAAACACACTGAATAGTAACGACACGCTCATTACACACTCCAACACACTCGCTATGAATGACGGTGTGTTTGAGTGCTCGGACTGTGTTGAGTTGGATAAGTGCAATGAGCAACTGTGCCTTGAAATTAAGCAAGCGATACTGAGCCAAACGGTAAAACCTAGCCATCGTGGCATTACGGCTTATTTTGGCTCGGTTGGCCGTGATGTGATTAATCATGTTTTAACTGAGTTAAAAGACACCGGCTTATTACGCCCATACCGTAACGGCTATGCTTTAGCCATTTAATTTATCTTTCTCATATTGGAGTTGTATTAAACATGGAAAATAGTGAAATTATCAAAACACTGACCAATATCCGTTCTCTGCGCGCTCTGAT
>NZ_JBOGCC010000354.1:0-3381 GCF_051656525.1 Clostridium sp.
TTCATCATTTTTATCAGATATTATTTTTTAGCTATTATTCACTACCTATTTATATTGAAACTTTGTTAAATTTATATATTTTTTATTATTTCATCAAAATTATCCAGTCTTAAAATTAATTAAACTAAAAAAAGTAGCATCGCTACTTTTAAACTGATTTTTCATTTCATTTTTTAATTATATAAGATCCCTATTTTCAAAAAATTCTTTTAAGATAGATTTTACCTCTTTTACTCTAAGTCTACTAATCGGAATTATTGTTCCATCATCAAGTTCTATATCTGTTTTATCTAACCTTCTTATATGCTTTGCATTTACTAAATATGACTTATGACATCTTATAAAATATTGTTTAGATAGTCGTTCTTCTAAATCAATCATTCTTTCGTGTACATCTACAAAATTTTTATCATAATGAATCCTAATTAACTTTCCTGTAGTTTCAATATATAAAATTTTATTTATTGGTAATCTTATTCCCCCCTTACTTTCCTTTATATTTAAAAAATCTCCCCTATTCATATAGTATCTAATAAGTAACCTTTCAAATTGAACTAAAAATCTTCTTTTATTTTCTCCAACTAATGGTTTTAATATATAATTAAATGCCCCTATATCAAAGCAATCTAATGTATATTTTCTAGTATACGAAAAATATATTAAATCTATCTTCTTATCAAAACTTTTAATATCTTTTCCTAAAGCTACACCGCATTCTTCTCCTATATGTGTTTCTAAAAATACTACATCAAACCTTAATCCTGTCTCTAAAGAATTCATTAAGCCCTTTGAATCCATAAACTCACTAATCAGACATTCTATATTTTTCTTTAAAGCCTCTCTTCTAATTAATACTATCAAATCTTTTACGAACTCTTTATCAGTATCACATATTGCTACTTTTATCATCTGCTTCCACTTCCATTATTAAATTTTTTATGTATCTTTTTTAATCTTATTATTTATATAGTAAAATATATTCTACTTATTTTTCAAGCAATTCATTAAAATTTTACTTTCTTTATTGCTATCTACTAATTTTTATACTTCTTTTTTCATTTTTTATTAATTTTCTGTATCTTCTATCGTCCATATAACTTTTTCTATTTCAAAATAATTTCACTCTTCTACACTATATATCTATATTTTTCATTTATAATTATAATAAAGGGAGGATTTAAATATGTTACTAAAATTAATTTTTGCAATATTATCTCTAGGTGCTATATTTATTATTCTTAGACAAGAATTTAATATATACACACTAAAAAAAGATAAAAATAAAACTATAATATATAGTAAACCTTTAATACGCTCTTATATTTATCGTATTATAATTTGCTACCTTTCAATTATGACTATTCTCAACTTATTTTCAAGTAATGAAAGTACTTTTAGAGCATTAAGTTATATGTTATGGATAATTTTTATTCCACTACTTTATAATTCAATAAAAGCAAACTATATTTTTATTAATGGTGATTATATAGAAATTTACTTAGATGAAAAGATCCTTATATCTAATATTAAAAATGTTTCTATCGAAACTATATCTACAAAAAATATATTAATGACTATTTCTATAAAGAATGATACAGATAGTTATCTACATTTTAGTAATGAAAAAGATGCTAAAGACGTCTCTGAAAAACTTAAATCTTTAGCATTTATCTCAAACATTACATAAATATATACATGAAGAGCACGCTAAAAACTTTAGTATGCTCTTCTTTCTAATCTCTATATTTAAATAACTGTTACAGCATTTATTCCATCTGTAATTACTGTTGTTTGTAAATTATTTGTTTTTATATTTCCTGCTGTTCCATATAAGTTATTTATAGTGAAATAGAAGTCTAAATTTTCTCCTTTTTCATATGGTACTGTTGCTGTCCATACTCCATTTCCTTCATTTTTCATACTTTCAGCTTTCCAGCCATTTGTATTTAAATTTAATTGAACATTTTTATCTTCTTTAGTTTTATCATTATACGTAATAGTTATTGTACCATTATTATTTATCTTATAATTTGTATCTCCCATTAAATTAACATATTTTTGTCCTGACATAACTGTTCCATAATTTATTCCATGCTTTTGTAACATTGGCATACCACCATAAGTATTTTGCTCTATATGAGCTCCAATATCTTGTCGATCTTGTGTTCCTACTAAATACCAAAGAGCAGGATTTCTATAACCTTGTTGCCAAGTTGGATCTGCTATATACCATTTTCCATATACATTTACATTATTCCAAGCATGTAAAATACCACCTTTAGATGTATATCCACTAATCCAAATATTTTCTATACCAACTCTCTCTAATAAATATGATAATCCTTCTGCAAATCCACCACATACAGCACTATGATTTTCTAAAGCACCTACTATTGTTTCACTTGTTGTATATTTTCCGTTATCATAATATATTAAGCTACTCTCAAATTCATTTTCTATTTGGCCTATTACTTGATACTCATCCATATTAGGCTTTATAGTTGACAATATTCTTGTAACTGTCGGCTCTATTGCCATTAATTGTTTTTGATACTCATTTCCTTTAGCTTGCTTTGGATTAATATAAAAATATTGTCCTACTATTTTACCATATCCATTTTCTGCATAAGTATCATTCCATTGTAAAAGATACATTCTTGGTAATTGTGTTAAATAATTTTCAATTTCCACCATATCACTTGAAGTTAATCCTGTATTACCATAGTATACAAAAACTCTAGCTTGACCATTTTTATTAAGCTTATATTTATTATCTGAATTATTATATTTCAATAAAGTTGTAAATGCTTTATAGAAAGCGTTATACACATTTTCTGGCAAATGTTGTTTTGCATAATATATCTGATTACTAAATGGAGATGTTAAATAATTTATGTTTCCATTTAATACATATTTTAATCCTGAGTTTGTTTCATTCACATCATTACTTTTCATTTGTATAGATGGATAAACTATTTTTGAAATTACACTCTTACTACCATCTAAGGTTGCATTTGTTGATACTTCAATAGGAGTTGTTTCTGTTAAAGTATTTTCTTTTACTGTTGGAATAGAAAACTTTCCTTGACCATTTGCTACTCCTTCAAAAGTCTGCCCATTTACGTTAACTGTAATTTTTTGATTTGCAGCAACATTTCCTGTTAATTCAAGAATTGATGAATTACCTTTAGTTATCTCAGCCTTATTTACATCAAATGTTGGATTATCTGTTGTTGGATTACAAAATACATTTGTTTGTTGTAATATAGTCCATCCTCTTGACGTAAATATATCAAAGCATCCTGATGGCGTAAAACTTGAACCTGTATTTTCTTTTACAGGTATAGCAAAATATCCTTCTGCATTTGATTTTCCAACACA
>NZ_JBOGCC010000355.1:0-2257 GCF_051656525.1 Clostridium sp.
GTACATACTTTACAATCAATTAAACATTGACCACCATGTCCAAGTGCACTTATATCTCTTCTTTTTAATTTTTCATCTGCTAATATTCTAGGAAGAACTAAATCAAATATTGTTCTTTTTGAATACATTACACATCCTGGAAGTCCAACTATTGGCGTATCTCCATGATATGCTAAAAGAAACATTGCTCCTGGAAGTACTGGTGCTCCATAAGTTATAAGGTCTGCTCCACTTTCTTTTATAGCTGTTGGTGTAACATCATCTGGATCTACTGACATTCCTCCTGTACATACTATAAATTCTGCACCATTTTCTAAAGCTTTATGAATCTCTTTTATAATCTCTTCTTTTTTATCATCTACAATAGCTTGATTTACAAGTTCACAACCATAGTATTCTATCTTTCTTTTTACAGCAGGACCAAAAGCATCTTTTATTCTTCCATGATAAACTTCACTTCCTGTTGTTATCATATATGTTTTCTTGCCTTTTATTTCTTCTACACTTATTATTTTTTCATTTATAAGACTTTCTGCCTCTATAATTTTCTTTTCATCAATTACAAGAGGTATAACCCTTGTTCCACCTAATAATTCTCCCTTTTTTACTGGAGTATTATTATGGATAGTTGCAATAATTATTTCTCCTAAATCATTTATATCTAAAAGTTTTTCTTTATCTATTTTTAAAAGCCCATCTCTTTTTGCTATAAAGTTTATTTTTCCTTCTTTTATTTCACCAAACTCTATACCATCGCCACAAACTAAATCTTTTATTCTTTCTGCTGCATCATTTTCATGTAGCATTCCTTCTTTAGCTTCCCAAACATATATATGTTCTTTTCCTATTTTTAAAAGTTCTTCAACATCTTCTTCTCTTATTATATGTCCTTTTTTAAAAGCTCTTCCCTTAAATTCTCCTGGTACTATTTTAGTTATATCATGACAAAGAACGTTTCCCACTGCATCTTTTACGTTTATTTTTTTCATTTTTCCTTCTCCTTACTTTAATTTCTTAAGTATAAAATTATATCCAAGGGTTAAAACGATTGATATACAAACTATTATGATTAATATAGTTCTTGCAACATCGGTATTATTATTTTCAATTGCATAATATAATGCCATTGGCACTGTTTGCGTTTCACCTGGTATATTTCCTGCAACTAATATAGTTGCTCCAAACTCTCCAAATATTCTAGCTATAGATAAAATAGTTCCTGTAAGTATCCCTTTTTTTGATAAAGGCAAACTTATTTTTCTATATACAACTCTATCCTTTGCACCCATTTCCATTGCTGCAAGCTTTAAGTCTTCACTTACTCCTAAAAGACTTGTTTTTATGCTTCCATACATTATGGGCATAGCTACAATAATTCCAACTATTATTGCTCCCACTATTGTAAAAATTATCGAAATATCAAAGCTTTCATAAAGAAACTTTCCAAGTACACCTCTTTTACCAAAAGCTATAAGTACTAAAAAACCTACTGCTGATGGTGGCATAAACATTGGAAGTAATATTATAGTTTCTAAAAAACTTTTTCCCCTTATCTTTTTATGAATCAAAAAGTAATTAAATACAATTCCAAGTACAAGTGTTATTATAAGCGCCACTATAACTACTTGAAATGAAATAAAAAAAGCACTTTTTATCATTAGCTTACACTAAATCCATAGCTTTTAAAGACTTCTTTCGCTTTAGCACTTTTTAAGTAATCTAAAAATTTCTTTGAATCTTCTAAATTATTATTTTCTTTCATAATTGATAAAGTATATTCTATTTTTTCATGAGAGTCATTATTTATTTCATAAACTATTTTTGCATGCTTTAAATTTAAAGCATCAGTTTTATATACAAAGCCATATTCAGCATTTCCACTTTCTACATACTCTAATGCACTTTTTACACTTTTCCCATACACTAATTTATCTTTCACACTGCTATATAAATTATAATAATCTAAGCTTTCTTTTGCATACATCCCAGCTGGAACTGTGTTTATCTCTCCAATTGCAATTTTCCCTGTAGCACTTTTTAAATCATCTAGTGTCTTTAACGGCTCATTTCCAACTATAACTAAAGAATTAGTTAATATAGTCTCTATTTTATTTTCATATACATATCCTTTTTTCACTAAATCTTCTGAATACTCTTTATTTGCTGAAAAAAACATATTTACATTAGCTCCATTTAAAATTTGCTTTTGAAGTGTTCCTGAACCACCAATATTATATTTCACCTGTATCCCTGTTTC
>NZ_JBOGCC010000356.1:0-9482 GCF_051656525.1 Clostridium sp.
TTTCTGGCTTTACTTCTGGCTTCTCATTTGGTTTTACTTCTGGTTTTGTTTCTGGCTTTACTTCTGGCTTCTCATTTGGTTTTACTTCTGGTTTTGTTTCTGGCTTTACTTCCGGCTTCTCATTTGGTTTTACTTCTGGTTTTGTTTCTGGCTTTACTTCCGGCTTCTCATTTGGTTTTACTTCTGGTTTTGTTTCTGGCTTTACTTCTGGAGTAACTTTATCTTTTTCTACTATCCAAATTATTTTTTGATTTTTATCTATATATTGATCTGGCATTTTAGATATTATTTGATTTTCTCCATTAATTACTTTTACTAAGTGATACCCTTTTGGTATTTGAGGAATTTTAACATTTTCTGTACTTTGTCCCTCTTCTCCTGATATTGTATTTTCTGGTACTAAAACTTGACCTTTTGTACTTATTATTTCTGTTGTTATTGTATATGTTTTTATTTTTTCAAGTTTTATTACTATTCCTATATTATAATTTCTAAAGTTAGATATTATATTTACTTTGTTTTTTGTAGTTGATACAGTTTTCCCTGTATCAATATTTGTAACTATAGTTTCTGCTACTTTATATCCATTTGGAATAGTTATACTTTCTCCATCAATGCTTATAACATTTTTATTTTCGCTCATTTCAGTTGAAGCTTCTGGATCACCTGCCACATTTATTTCACTATTTTTTACTATACTTCCATCTGGATATTCTATTTTTAGATTTATTTTTGTTTGTATTTTTTTTATATAATAAATTATCTGTTCTCCACTTTGTCCAATCTTTTCTGGTAACGTACTTCCATCTGCATTTGGTGTAACTTCAATGCCATTGACAGTTTCTTTTACTAACTCATATCCTTTAGGAATTTTTATACCACAAAGACTTGAATCTAAATAATTTCCTGTTAATCCATTTAAAATATTATGTTTTTCTATAGTATTTGAATTTTGTACAACCTCATCTTTATTATTAAGAACTTGTACTTGCACAGTAACTGGAACAGTTTTTATTTGTGACATTACAAATTTTACTTTTGTAAGTACAGTATTATCTCTTATTCCTACATTTTCAAGCCAATTCATTAAATTTCCAGTATTCATTGAGTATTCTCCTGCACTTCCAGGTGCAATATTCACTCCATTTATACTTATATAATCTAATTTATATCCTAATTTTTCAAACTCACTTTCATTATTAATTGCAAATTTTATTAAATTCATTAATTTTTCTGGTGTCTTTAATGTACTATCATTTACGATATCTTCTCCATTACTAATTAAATCTCCAAGTTTTGGATCTTTACTTAATGGGTCTACTGAATTTTTCAATTCTTTATTTAAAATATCATTTGGTATTTCTGATGTTCCATCTACTATTATTTTTCCCTTTGAATTTTTCTTATAATTTTGAACTATTATTGATGACATCCAAGCATTTTGCTCATTAGCTCCATATGGAACTAATGTTGTTACTGGTGAAATTGAACCTATTCCATCATCATTATCATAATATTTGTATTCTGCATTAGTTGTTTGAAATACATTCTTATCTACATTATCTAACTTTATTTTATAATACATTGTATAGCTTGAACCTGGGTTTATTGTTGTTTTTACTAAATACGCTCCAATATTTTTTAAATTCATTCCCTTAGTATATTTTACCCACCCTAACTTTTTAAGTTCTTCTGATGTTAAATTTCCAAGTGTACTTGCATACGGTGTATTTAAAATTTCTTGGTTTTTAGGATTATTTAAATCCTCATTAGGTAATACCCATGTATCTGCCCCATTTGTATCAATATTCTCTAATGTACTGCTAAGATTTCCTACATTAGTATCTCCAAAATTTGCTGATAATGTATTATTATCAGCTGATGGAATTCTTCCTGAAATAGTGTATGTTTTCTTCTCATCTCCAAGATTATTTATAACATTAGTTATTGTTGTTGTATTATCTTTAGATACACCATTACTATACTGTCCACAAATATTTGCTGATGTATGAGTGAAGTTTACTGTATCTGTAAAAGCTGTATTTTCAGCATATCCAGTCATTCCCCATGAACTCATTTTTCCATTTACCTCTACTACAGGATATATATTTCTTGTTTCATTTCCATTTTGATCACATGGTGATATTGATGTAGTTATACTATTCAATGCTATATTTGTATATTGAACTGGAACTGTCACTTTTAATAAGTTTAAAGGTGTATTATTTGGAATTTTTATTATTATGTAATTATTTTCTATCTTTATGTCATTTGAGTTTACTTTTTCACCATTAAGAAATACATTTCCTGTAACAATAGCATCTCCTCCAAAGTTAACTCTTATATATGTTCCAGCTTTATAAAGACTTTTATCTCCAGCTACATTCACTCCTATAGCTCCATTTATAGTATGAGGTTGACTTAACCACGTTGCCATTTTACTTTCTGAAATATTATTACTATAAATACCATGCCCTCTTTGATTATATGTTGTTATTCCATTATCAAAGCTATCAAACCTTGTATCTGAAACTGCCCATGTTAAAATTTCTGATGCTGAAACTCCATGTGAAAACTCTCCATCTCTAAAATATGTTGACTGCGGATATGTCCATGAATTAGTTCTATTAATTGTATCTCCTATTAAGTTATTAGGTGGAGTTACTATCCCTAAAAAAGAATTTTTAGAAACCTTTTTTATTGTATCTGTTTTTGAGTTTTGAAAATCTTTTATAGTATCATTAGAAATATCATTTTCATTATATAAAACTCCCACTATGGTACTTGATGCAGACGTTGGATATGTACTCCATCCACTATAATTTTTAGGTATTTTTATATAATTTCCTCCTATAACTTTACTTTGTCCTTTCTCTATACTACTTTTTGTATATACAAAGTTAGGAGAAAAACCTGATTCTAAAGTATCTCCACTTTTATATGAAGGATATTTATTATTTATAATGTTATACATTATCTCTTCTTTTTCCTCTAATGTTCCTGTAGTTAATTCATTTAAAATATTTGTAGGTAATTCTACATATGTTAAATTTGTTGACTCTAGATTCTTATCATTTTGAGTAATTATACCTTCTCCATTAGTTATACATGAACCTACATATGCAATTCCATTTCCACCTTCTGAATTAACTTTTGCACTAAAATCCGTTCTAATTGCATTAGTCATATTTCCATTACCAAGAACAATTCCATGATCACTTGATTCTAGTGTAAACTTATCTATCTTTTGACTTTCATTTCCTTTTGGAACATATTGAACACTTACACTACTTCCACCATAATTTACTGAAGTTCCTTCCTCTGTAACCTTTCCATTAGTAAATGTCTCACCATTAGTTTTAGGAATTAAATTTATACTAATATTTCCTGATACAGGTACTCCTGTATAACTTATATTAAACAACTTTATATTTCCATTTAATAATTCATTTAATAAGTTTCCACTTACTGTATAACTTCCATCATTATTTACTTTTAGTTCTGGATTATCTATCGGTGTTAACTTTACTCCATTTGGTTCTGAAACTGTAAAGCTTAAGCTTTTCACATTATGATTTCCATTTATATACCCTATATTATTAAAATCATATTTAGCAACATTTCCACTATCTTTACTCCAATTCATTTTTACATTTAAACTATTTCCTTTTAGACTTATACTTGGATTTATGCTAGATGAATACTTTCTTGTAAGAAGTATTTTCCCAAGACTAATATTTTTTTCAATATCCTTTTTATTTAATGTATAACTAAGTTCCATTACAGGATTTAATTGAACTCCATTAATTGCATTATTAAGATTAACGGATAAACTAAATATATAGCTTCCTGAAGTGTTCCAATTATGACTATAATTTTGAATTTGAATATTTATATCATTTTCTAAATTTTTAATTGCTAATTTTTGCTCACTTGTCAAAGCTTTTCCATTTATTCCTGATGGATTTAAATTAACCTCAATTGATGGATTCTCTAAATTATATAGCTTTCCATTTGAACTAGTAAATTCAATAGGAATATTATATTGAAAGCTTGTTCCTATAGCTCCTATATCTCCAGTTTTAGGAACAACATTTTCAGGAATATATTGTGTATTTGCTGTAGTTCCATTACCTACATTTTTTATTATATTTATCTTTCCCACATTTATATTAACGAACTCTTTGACTGTTTTACTACTATCTATATTTATCTTACTATTATTACCTACCTTTTTTACTACTTCTCCAGTTGCTACTACACTTGGCATTATTACTCCTACCGATACAGCTGTTGTAAGTAATATTTTACCTACATTTAAATGATTTTTTCTTCTCACAAAAATCCCTCCTTTGTATCATTATATAAATAGCTTTTTCTCGTATTGATTATATTCTTTATTATCTCATAATCTTAAATTAAATTTTCAAAAAATCCTTTTTATTAATATAAATTTAAATTTTAAAGAAAAAAATGCCTTAGAAACTAATTTCTAAAGCATTTTTCATTTTAAATATCTACTATTTCACCATGTTTTTCATAGTTTGCCATTCTCTCTATTTCATTATCCTTATTTACAAATACAACCTTGGGTTTATGACTTTTTGCCTCTTCACTATCTAAAGTACAATAAGCCATTAATATTATTCTATCTCCAACTTGTACACATCTAGCTGCTGCTCCATTTAAGCACATTACCTTTGAGCCTCTCTCACCTTTTATTGTATATGTCTCAAATCTATTTCCATTATCAATATCTACAATTTGAACTTTCTCATACTCTAATATTCCTGCTGCATCTAAAAGATCTTCATCAACAGTTATACTTCCTACATAATTTAATTTTGCTTCTGTTACACAAGCTCTATGAATCTTTCCCTTTAACATTGTTATATTCATCTTACTTTTCCTCCCCTAAACTGTAGTTATCAATTAATCTAGTGTTTCCTATATAAACTGCAACTAAAACAGTTACTGGTCCATTAATTTCATCCTTCACTTCTTCAAGTGTGTCCTTATCAACTATCTCTATATAATCTATCTTTGAAGAATCTACACTATCTATTTCTTCCTTAATTATATTTTTTAAAACACTTACTCTTTTCTCTCCACTTTCAAGAAGGATTTTTGACTTATTTAATCCTCTATTTAAAACTAAAGCATCTTTTCTTTCTTTATGTGATAAATAAGTATTTCTTGAACTTTTAGCAAGTCCATCTTCTTCTCTTACTATAGGACACCCTATAACTTCTACATCTATATTTAAATCCTTAACTAATCTTTTTATTATAGCTAATTGTTGTGCATCTTTTTCTCCAAAGTATGCTCTACTTGGCTTAACTATATTAAACAATTTAGTTACTACTGTACATACACCATCAAAATGTACTGGTCTTGATTTTCCACAAAGCCCTGCACTTAATCTATCTACATGAACTGTTGTTGAAAAATTATCTCCATACATTTCTTTAGCATTTGGATGGAAAATATAATCTACTCTAGCTTCCTCACACATTTTAGAGTCTCTCTCTAAATCTCTTGGGTAGCTTCCTAAGTCCTCATTTTCACCAAATTGAATTGGGTTTACAAAAATACTAACTATAACTATTTCATTATTTTTTCTAGCTTCATTAATTAAACTTAAGTGACCTTCATGCAAAAAACCCATAGTAGGCACAAATCCAATCTCCTTATGCTTATGTCTTAAAATCACTTCTCTAACTTCTTTTATAGTTGTTAAAATTTCCATCCTTAGTTTCCCCCTAATATAATTTTTCTATTACTTCATCACTTATTTTAAAGCTATGTTCTTCACTTGGAAAAACCTTATCTTTAACTTCTCTATCATATTCCTTAAAAGCTTCTTTCATCTCTTCACCAAGTTCTCTATATCTTTTAACAAACTTAGGTTTAAATCCTGAAAACATTCCAACCATATCTTGATATACTAAAATTTGACCATCACAATCATTTCCTGCACCAATCCCTATTGTTGGTATATTTATAGACTCTGTTATAATCTTTGAAAGTTTACTTGGTACACATTCTAAAACTATAGCAAATGCTCCTGCTTTTTCTAATGCTTTAGCACTTTCTATTAAAGCTCTTGCCTTATCTTCTTCTTTTCCTTGAACCTTAAATCCACCAATACTATTTATAGATTGAGGGGTTAACCCTATATGTCCCATAACTGGTATAGATGCTTTAACTATAGCTTCTACTTGTGGAACTACTTCAAGTCCCCCCTCTAATTTAACAGCCTCGGCTCTTCCCTCTTTAACTAATCTTCCAGCATTAAAAACTGCATCTTGTACTGATGTTTGATATGACATAAAAGGCATATCTGTAACTACAAGTGCATTTTTAACACCTCTTCTTACAGCTCTACTATGATGAATCATATCTTCCATAGTAACTTCTAAAGTATCTTCATATCCAAGAACAACCATCCCTAAAGAATCTCCAACTAAAATCCCATTAATACCCGCTTCATCTACAAGCTTAGCTGTTCCAAAATCATATGCTGTAAGCATAGATAATCTTTCCTTCCCTTTACTTTCCTTAAATGTAACTGCTGTATTTTTTAATTGCATAAGAACTCCTCCACCTTTTTAAAATCTTTATTATTTTCTTTTCCTATCTCCAATAATTTCTTTGATAAAAGTTTATAAACTTCCTTATCTTCATTTTTAGAAACACTTAAATGTTTTTTAATAGTTTCTAAATCATCTCTTTCCACAGGACCAGTTAAAGAATTAAATAAACCATTTCCCTTTATATTTTCAATATTATTTTTTATTAAGGGATATAGTGCATCAATTGCTTCTTCCTCTGTAAAGCCACATTCTTCTATGTCTCTAACACCTATAGAAATTAAAGCTAATACAAGATTACTAACTGTAACAGCACCTTTATGATATTTAACCTTATCTTCTTTTTTTATTTCTTTAACCTTATTAGTCTTAGAAAATAACGATTTCACTAACTGAAGTTTTTCACTATCTCCTTCAATTGCAAAAAATGCTTCATTTAAAACTTTATAACTTTCAAACTTATCTTTTATTGGGAATAATGGATGGACTGAGTATCCAAAGACATTTAAATTTTCTCTACCTTCAAAAACATCTGAGCTTAATGCTCCACTGCAATGACAAACAATTTTATTTTTTATAGATAATCCTTTTAGATTTTCCCACACATTCTTTATTTCTGAATCTGTAGTTGTAATAAATAATATATCACTTTCCTTAACAATATCTGTAAGATTAAAAAATCCTCTTGTTCCTGTAAAATTTGCTGCTTCATTTATGCTGTCAACATTTCTGCTAAAAAATCCTGATATATTAAAACCATTTTTCTTTAAATATTTTCCTAATGAAAAACCTACTTTTCCACATCCTATAAAACCTATTCTTATGATTATCACCTCACCTTTTGAGTATAATATCATCTAAAGTTCTATATAAAAATAAAATTTAATTTTAGGTACAGCTAACTATGCCATCCTTTTTTAGGATAACAATTCACTATTTTAAAATCAATACTTTTACTTACTAAATTGTTAATTTTTATAATATATATTTTCAGTTTATTCCTTTTTTATATCTATATTTTTTCAGTACAAAAATATTTTTTATCATTTTCCCGCTATCTTTTTTATATTTTGTAAATATTATTTAATATTTAACAACATTTAAAATAATTTTTCTATAAAAAAAGATACTTGAAAATCTAACTTCTCAAGTATCTTTTATACTATATTCTATATTCCTCTTTCATAAGCCTCTGGAATATATGATAATTTAATATTTCTCTTTCTAGCTTCATTTAAAACCCAATATGGATCTCTCAATAACACTCTTCCAAGGAATATTAAATCTGCTCTATCATTTTCTATTATCTCAGTTCCCTCATCACCAGTAGTAATAAGACCTCCTGCCATAACAGCTATATTACAATGTTCTTTTATATATTCAGCATCCTTCACTTGGTATCCTGGATATACATTTATGACAGCATCAGACACAACGGCACCTGTACTTACATTAATAACATCAATACCTTCTTTTTTAATGATATTTATAAGTTTAGCCATCTCTACTCTAGTATTTCCACCTTCCTTATAATCATTAGCAGAAACTCTAAAGAAAATAGCCTTATCCTCTGGCCAAACCTTCTTAACTTCTCTTAAAACTTCAACTGCAAATCTTGCTCTATTTTCAATACTTCCACCATATTCATCATTTCTTTTATTAGATAGTGGTGATAAAAATTCTGAAATTAAATATCCATGAGCTCCATGAACCTCAATAAAATCAAAACCAGCTTCTAATGCTCTTCTTGCTCCCTCTTTAAAAGAAAGCTTAACTTCTTCAATATCCTCTTTAGTCATTTCTAATGGTTCCTTGTACTCATCACTAAATCTAATATTTGATGGTGCTATAATAGCCTCCTTAGAAACAGAACACTTTCTTCCTGCATGAGCTAATTGAATCCCTGCATAAGAACCATACTTCTTAATTCCAGTAGAAAGAGCCTTTAACCCTTCAACTTGAGAATCATTCCAAATTCCTAAATCCTTATCACTAATTCTACCTCTAGGCTCAACTGCTGTAGCCTCTAAAATAATAGCAGAAACTCCACCAAGAGCTCTATTTATGTAATGAGCATAATGAAAATCAGTAACCAATCCATCATCTTTTGCCATATACATGCACATAGGTGCCATAACAACCCTATTCTTAAGATTTAAGTTTTTAACACTATATGATTTAAAAATACCTTTATCCATATCTTTTTCCTCCTACTTCTTAGATAGTACTAAATTTGAAATAAACACTATCCTTTAAAAATCTCTATACTATATATTTTACACCTTCATAGGTTTTTTATTTAAAAACTCTTTATAAACATTTTTGTTAATATAATATAATATAATTAATAATTGTTTATTATTACTATTATTTGTTCCGTCAATTTGAACGGTTGCACCCGTCCTATTTTCCCACACACTCCATACGATTGCGCCCATACAGTAAGGACTTTTCTCCCGTATGACCTTTATAACATCCGTAATATTTCCCCACACTCCCCTTCATCTTCACCTGGTGCTTTAAGACGACAAAAATCCTTCTTTCATAAAACTTCTCAAAAAACTTTCTTTCTTCATAAAAAAGGAAGTTCCTATACTTATAAAAATAAGCTCTTCCCTGCTCACAAACAGAATTATAAAATTTCCACGCCTTCCCTAAAACAATAATATCTCCACACTTAAAAAATAATATTTTTTCAAAATAAAAGATACATATCATAAAAATAATTACACTAAAACAAAATACAAAATCATTCATCATAAGAACCTCCAAATTTTATTTTCATCACTTAAATATGCAGAAAATATATTTAGAGTCAAAGAAATTTTAATTCTATATATTATTTTTCAATTTCATTTTTATCCATAAATATTCAAAACCACTATTAGG
>NZ_JBOGCC010000357.1:0-5281 GCF_051656525.1 Clostridium sp.
TACAAAAAATATCCTATAACTCCTCCCATTGTATTGAAAATAATATCATTTATTTCAAAGAATCTAACTGTATTTGGAATTACTAATGATACTATTAATTGAGTAACTTCTATGAATATACTAATTAACAAAAACATTATAGTAATTTTTTTAAAACTTCTATTATAATAATATCCAAAAAACATTCCACAAGGAATTAAAAGACAAATATTCCCTACAATTAAGTACCAACAATATTGAAGACCGCCATTAGCTATGTATTGATTTATACTCCATATTGGATCTAACCATATTTTTGGTAACCGAAAATTAAACTTTTCACCAAAACCAATAATAATAGGAAAATATACTCTTGAGGCTACAAATATTAAATACATTTTAAAAGCAAAATCTATACACCATTTTTTGTTATCATCACTATCCATATATTTATCTTGAGTAAATATTTTTTTAGTTATGCATAAAAATAAACATAAACTTAATACACAAAATCCAATCTTTTCATTTATTATTACCATACATTCTCACTTTTCCCACTCCCAAAATATTCATTTATAGTATATATTATACACATTTTTTGATTTTTTAATCAATTATTTATTGTTTTAATTTATCTATATGTTAAGATACATAGCTTTAATTCTTAACCTTATTTAAGCTCTAAATTTAGTATCTTCCTCTCTATTTCTTCTATTTTCTCCAAATCTATGATGTAAATTTTTACTCCTATCTTGTTAAAATTTTTTCAGAAAATTCTTGATATTCGATAAAATTTAAATTGAATTTCATTAAAAAACATATTTTAATATAATATATAAAATAATACTAAGATAAGGGGAAATACTAAATCTACTTTAATACAATAAAATTAGGAGTACAGTATGATTAGAAGTTTTAAATTTACAAAGGATAAGTTAGCTCTTATTCTAATTATCATTTTATCTGCAATTTTAAATTTTTGGAATTTATGTATAGAAGGTTTTGGAAATGAGTTTTATGCAGCTGGTGTTAAGAGTATGCTTACAAGTGGAAAAAATTTTTTCTTTTTATCTTTTGACCCTACTGGATACATAACAATGGATAAACCTCCTATTGGTCTTTGGATTCAAGGATTGTTTGCTAAAATATTTGGTTTTCATGGTTGGAGTATAATACTTCCTCAAGCTATTGCAGGAGTTTTATCTGTAATTTTATTATATTACTTAATGAAGAAATATTTTGGCATATGGGTAGGCTTAGTTTCAGCCTTAGCTTTAGCAATAACCCCAGTAGTTGTTGCTGCAAGTAGAAACAATACTATAGATAATCTATTACTTTTAACTACATTAATAGCAAGTTATTTTGCTATTAAATCTGCTACAACAGGAAAGTTAAAGTACTTAATTATTTGTGTTATTTGGATGGCAATAGGTTTTAACATAAAAATGGTTGAAGCATTTTTAATTTTACCTGCAGTTTATTTTATATACTTCTTATCAAATAAACTAACCTTAAAAAGAAAAATACTAAATTTAATTTTAGGAAGTTTAATTCTTATAATCTTATCATTATCATGGGGCTTTATTGTAGATATGGTTCCGGCAAAAGATAGACCTTTTGTTGGAAGTAGTACTGATAATAGTGTTATTGAGCTTATGATAGGACATAATGGATTACAAAGATTAGGCGTATACTCTAAATTAAATGGTGGCTCATTCTTACCAAGTCAAATGATAAAAAATAATACTTCCTCAGCTCAAACTGTAGTTGATGAAAAAGGTAATGCAGCACCTGTAAGTAATCATGGTAGAGGCATTATGAGATTACTCTCTCCAAACTCTATGTCAGATCAAATTATTTGGTTTATACCTTTTGCACTTCTTGGAATATTAGTAGGACTAATTAAAGAAAAAAATATCTTTAAATTTACTAATAAAAGAAAAGTTGCACTTTTATATCTCCTTTCTTGGTTTATACCAGACTTTATATATTTTAGTTTTTCAGGAGGTATAGCACATACTTATTATTTAACTATTTTAGCTGCACCTATAGCAGCCTTAGCTTCAATTGGAATAATCTATTCAGGAAAATTATATACAGAAAGCAAGAAGAAATCAGTATTTTTAGGTTTAGGATTTTTACTAACAATCTTCTTCCAAGGAAGAATGCTTATTTATTACAATGAAAACCTAACAGAAACCTTAAAAATAATTTCTTTTGGAGCACTTTTAATTACATTTATATCAATTGGAATTATTCTATTATTTAGAAATATAGATTCTAAGTTTAAGAAACCTTTATTTATAATTGGAATATTAGGAATTATGACAATTCCATTAATAGGCTCAGGGGCAACACTTAAATATCCTTTAGATGGAAATGCAGCAGAAGCAGGACTTCAATTATTACCAGATAAAAATATTCAAGAAGTCTCTCCAAATGCTTTAATAGAAAAAAATATTCCAAAACTTATAAACTATTTAGAAAAACATGAAACTGGAGAAAAATACTTATTAGTAACACCAACATCAATAGATACATCCCCATATGCTGAAAAAATTATACTACAATCTAAAAAATCAGTTATGGCACTTGGTGGTTTCTCTGGTGCTGATAATGTAGTAACTTTACCACAATTTAAAGAAATGGTTAAAAAGGGACAGATAAAATATGTTTTAGTACAAAACATAACACTTAGTCCAAACAATCAAGAAATAATGAACTGGGTTAAATCTACTGGAACTTTAATCCCTAGAAGAGACTGGGAAAACATAAATAATAATGATATGAATACAAATCTATATAAAGTAAACTAAAATAATCCCAATAGAATTTAATTTTTCTATTGGGATTATTTCATTACCTAGCTCTTAAAATCTATTACCAAACTGCCTTTTACTTTTAAACTCTTTCTGCATTAAAAACATATGATGTTGGATTTACAACTTGTATCTGTCCTTGTCCTAATATAATCATACAATTGTTTACAGATTGTTGTGAGTTTACCTGTAATATTGTAATATACTGATTATCATTTAAATAATGTCCTGCATCACCTGGATTTCCAAATACAACATCATTACCCATTTTTTGGACTGAATAAGTTGGATTTTTTATTGTTACATTATTAACCTTAAATACATTAGGCTCTATTACTATTGTTTTTCCTGTTAAAACTTCATTTTTTCCATTAGTATCTATAGGATTTGCTGTTTGATTTGTTACTTTCCAAGTTCCAGCAATATTATACTGTTCTAATATATTTGATTTATTAGTATTTTGATTACTTTCTTTCTTTGGCTCTGCCTTACTTGTTGATGTATTTTTATTACTAGTTTCAGTTTTATTAACTGGCACATTTTTATTTCCTACTTCTGTTTTATTAGATGCTGACTTTGATGGTGAAATTTCTTCACCTTTTGAATTTACAAAAGTTATATAATTTCCATCTATCCATCCTACTTTATTACCTATTGATACTTTATACCAATTTCCTTCTTTAGCTAATATTGTAACTGCTTCATTATTAACTAACTTCCCTACAACAGAACTTCCCATTCCAGCTCCACTTCTTACATTTAAATATCCACCTTGAATATTTATATATCCGTACTCTGGATTATTATAAACTATCTCTTGTGGCTTATTACTGGCCTGCTTACTATTACTATTTGTATTATTATTAGTTACTGTTACATTTGACGTATTATTTTTTGTCTCTTGACTACTTGTATTACTTGATGATACATTACTTTGTATTTCTCCACCTTTTTGCATAAAATCGTTATAAACATATCCTGTTTGATTATTTACATTAACTTTAAGCCACTGTCCTTCTTGTCCTACAACTTGAACATTTGCACCATCTCTAAGCGTAGTTAAAAGTCCAGAATGAACATCTGGTTGTTGTCTCACATTTAAATCAGTAGTTACATGAATTACATGTTCTATCTCATTTAATTTTACTAACTGACTTCCTATTCCACTTTTAACTACAGTTAAATCTGATTTTGGTATAGACCCTGTAGCTCCATATTGAGTTATTATACTATAATTATTTCCATTTTCTCCTGTAATAACTGCCATATCATATTTATTTGCAGTTCCATTTGAGAGCTGCACAGTAGTATTTACAACAGCTTTTTGAATATTACTATTACTAGAATCTACACTATATGATCCATTATTATTAAGTGGTTGTGCACTAGCCATCATTACTGGTGTAACTCCCATTACTGAAACCATAATTCCTGCTGAAATAAGTATTTTTGTAATTTTATCTTTTTTCATTTGTAAAAACTCCTCTTTTTTGAATATTTTAGCTTTTTATTAAATTATATTCCTTATTTTTTTAACTTTCAATTCCATATTTTCTCTTTTTCACAAAAATATAGTGAAGTTTTTATGTACAAAAAAAAAGTGATACACTAAGTACCACTTTTTACTTTATTTAAAATACTACAGCTCCATCAACTGATAATATTTCACCACTTATATAACTTGCCATATCTGAAGCTAAGAATAAAAATGCATTTGCAATATCTTCAGCAGTCCCCATTCTGTTTAATGGAATACCTTTAGCAATATTCTCTATAATATTTTTATCAAGTGCTGCTACCATATCTGTTTCAATTACACCTGGTGCAACTGCATTAACACGAATTCCATAAGGTCCAAGCTCTCTTGCTAAAGACTTAGTTAATCCATTTACAGCAAATTTTGATGTTGGATATCCAACTCCAGTTTTTTGTCCATATAAACTAACAATAGAACTTGTATTTAAAACAACTCCTGATTTTTGATCTTTCATTATTTCAACAACAGCTTTTGTGCAATTAAATACAGCTTGAATATTTATATCCATAACCTTAGTAAAATCCTCTACTGTTTGATTAAAGATTGATTTATCATCACTTACACCTGCATTATTTATAAGTACATCTATTTGGCCCCATTTAGAAAGAACCCCATCTACCATTTCTTTTACTGAGGATTCATCTAATAAATTAGGATAAAAACCAACAACATCATACTTAGGATTAATTGCGCTTAATTCCTCTAAAGCCTTATCAACTGTTTCTTTCCTTGAACCACATAAAGCAACCTTAGCACCATTATCTAAGAATTTTTTTACAGACTCAAAACCAATTCCTCTAGTACCACCTGTTATAATTACAACTTTTTCTTTAATACTGTTAGATAAATTATTCATATTACATCACCTCTTACTAGTATTGTATAATAAATTTCATTATTTTCTCCTCTAAAATACAAATTTAATAGTTTAATAATATTCTCCATT
>NZ_JBOGCC010000358.1:0-34519 GCF_051656525.1 Clostridium sp.
ATATCAATAGTTGGGGAGTCAGGAAGTGGAAAAACAACATTATTAAAACTTTGTGCACATCTTATAAGTTGCAGTAGTGGAAAAATTAAATTTAATGGACGAGAGTATTCAACTTATGATGATATTGAACTTAGAAAAAATATTCGATACTGTGTTCAAGAGCCGTATCTTTTTGGAGAAAGAGTTAAAGAAAATTTAGAATTTCCTTTTAAAATAAGAAAAGAAAAAGTAGATGATAGACGTATAGAGGATTTGTTACAGATATTTAACTTAGATAAAGAAATTATACATAAAAAAATAGAAGATTTATCAGGTGGAGAAAAGCAAAGGATTGCATTAGTAAGAAGCGTGATATATGAGCCTAAAGTAATATTATTAGATGAAGCAACATCAGCATTAGATGAAAAAAATACTGAAAAAGTAGAAAGATATATAAAAAATTTAAATGAAAAAGGAATTACAGTTTTATGGAATACACACGACACTAATCAAAGCAAAAGGATATTTAATAAAAGAATAGTTTTAGAAATGGGGAAAATAAAAGAGGTAGAAAAAATTTATGGATAATATAGCACTAGCTTTAGCAGGAACATTAACAATAATTCCAATATATATATCATATAAAGAAAAATTATTATTAGGAAAGGATTTGATTATAAGTATAGGAAGGGCGATAATTCAGTTGCTAATAGTTGGGTACTTATTAAGTTTTATATTTGAGATTGAAAGTTATTTAAATATTTTGGCAATAGTAATAATAATGATTTTAAATGCAGGGATAAATATTAAATGCTCGGTAAAAATTAAAGATAGTATGAAAATAAGTGCTTTTTCAATTGGTGTTGGAACAATTATAACACTGGGAATTTTAATTATAACAAAGGCAATAAATTTTAAAGCTAATGAAATCATTCCTATAGCAGGAATGATAATTAGTAATATAATGGTTGCAATTTCTTTAGGATATAGAAGTTTGGAAAATGAATTTAAAAATAGAAGGTTAGAGGTGGAAACAAAGATTGCACTTGGAGCAACAGTAAAGGAAGCTGCAGCAGATATTTTAAAAACTAGTATAAAAATAGGAGTGATTCCGACTATTGAAGGAGCAAAAACTTTAGGAATAATATCATTACCAGGGATGATGACAGGACTTATATTAGGAGGAGTTTCACCTATAATTGCTGTGAAATATCAAATAATGGTTATTTTTATGATAGTAGCATCTACCTTTATAGGAATACTTTGTTCTATATATTTAGGATATAAAGTTTTTTTTAATAAAAGGGGGCAGTTAAAAGGTTTTTTTTAGAAATATATATAAAAGCTGATTCTCTATAGAAATATTAATGAAATTTTAAAGAAATTAGATGAATTTTAGGTTATTATATATATAAAGAAGTATGAAAGGAATGATGAAGATGAATTATGAATCAAAAATGAGTCACGTAAAAAATCCAATGCAAACTATATTTACTTCACTTGCAGTATCTTTAGTATTTATGGCAATTGGTTTTATTGTTGGAATATTATTTGTACCAGTTAGAATAGCATATATGGCAAATACAATTTTAGGAATAGTATTAATAGGATTATTAGTTCTATCTATATTTAGTAGAAAGGCTATTATTCCGAGAAGTTTTTCAATTGTATATGTGTACATATTTACATTTGTATATGGAATAATATTATATCCTGTACTTATGTACTACTTACAAGCACTGGGGATTTCAGTATTTTTATCAGTAGTCTTAGGTGGAGTTGGACTGTTTGTAGTACTTGCAATTCAAGCATCAAGAAAAGAAGCAGGATACTATATGAGTATGGGAAATGTATTATTTGCTGGATTAGTTGGAATATTTATTGCGTCAATAATAAATATTTTTGTATTTAGTAATTTCCTATCTGTAATAATAAGTGCAATTGCAGTAGTTATTTTTGCAGCATATGTAATGTATGATATTAGCGTAATGAAAGCTGCATTAAGTATGGGATATCCAGGTAATAAAAATGATTTATCAATTTTTGTATTAAACCTTTATTTAGATTTAATAAACTTAATACTTAATTTATTAAATGTAGCAAGTTATTTTGATAACAATTAAAAAGGAACTGTGTCACTAAAAGTTTTAGTGCACAGTTTTTTTTCTCCTAAAATAATTTAGGAGAATATTTTAAATATTAAAAATATCATAATTCCAATTAAACAAATCATTTTAATAATTTTAAATAATAATTTTGAGCATAACTTTAGCATTAAAATCCTTCTTAAAAGATAACCGTCTTATTTTATAGTAACATCATAATTAACTAATTAGAAATTTTTTATTAATTATATTAATAAAAAGTTGACAAAATAGAATTGATAAAATAGTCTTATATAGAGTTTGAAATAGGGGGATATATATGGTAAGAGGATTAGATTTAACAGAAGGAAAAATTTTAAACAAACTTGTAGCATTAGCATTACCTATAATGGGGACATCTTTTATACAAATGGCGTATAGCATGATAGATATGATATGGGTTGGAAAGCTTGGAAGCTTAGAAGTTGCAGCAGTTGGAACAGCAGGGTTTTTTACATGGCTTGCAATGGCATTTATTATAGTTTCAAAAATGGGAGCAGAAATAAAACTTGCACAATGTGTAGGTAAAAAAGAATTTGAAAGAGGAAGAAAATATATAAGGGCAGCAATGCAAATGAATATATTTTTAGCTATTACATATTCTTTAGTTTTATTAATATTTAATAATGCATTAATAGGATTTTTTAATTTAGGTGATGAAGTTGTAATAAACTTAGCTAGAATTTATTTAATAGCAATAGTATTTGGATTACCATTTTATTTTATAAATCCAGTTTTTACATCTATGTTTAATGCAGTAGGAAATAGTAAAATTCCATTTTTTATAAATACATGTGGACTAGTCTTAAATATAATTTTAGATCCACTTTTAATATTTGGATTTGGAAACTTTAATGGAATTGGTGTCCTTGGTGCAGCTATAGCAACTGTAGTTTCACAAATGCTAGTATCAATTTTATTTTTAGGTTTAATAATGAATAAAAATTATTCATATTTAAGAGTAAATATATTTAAGAAAGTTAGATTTAATTATGTAAAAAGAATTTGTAGAATTGGACTTCCAGTTGCACTTCAAAGTGGACTTTTTACAGTGTTTGCAATGCTTCTTGGAAGAATTATTGCAGTATATGGACCAGTCCCAATTGCAGTACAAAAAGTAGGTTCTCAAATTGAATCAATTTCATGGATGACTACTGATGGACTAGCTATAGCATTAGGAACATTTGTAGGACAGAATTTTGGAGCAAAGAAATATGATAGAATTTTAAAAGGATACAAGGCAATTTTAATAATTGCAGGAGCTATTGGAGTTTTTGCAACAATCCTTTTAGTTTTCTTTGGAGAAAATGTTTTTTCAATTTTTATAAATGAAAAGGAGGCTATTTTAGGTGGAACTGAATATTTAAAAATACTTGGATATTCACAAATTTTCATGTGCATAGAAATAACAACAGCAGGAATATTTAATGGAGTTTCAAAGACATATATTCCATCAATTATAAGTATTACTTTAACAGGGCTTAGAGTTCCACTTGCATATTTTTTATCAATGCCAAATATTTTAGGTATAAATGGAGTATGGTGGGCAATAGCTATAACAAGTATATTAAAAGGAATATTTATTGTAATAGCATTAATTTATTTTTATAAGAAAAATCTTTTATTTAATAGAAAGATAGAAGAAAAGGAGAAAGTAAAATTAATTAAACAAGAAACTTAAAATATAGAAGAAGTCTTATGAAGAAATAGAAAAAGTTCTTTGTAAGACTTTTTGTTTTTGAAATTTGATGAATTTTTTGTTAAGAAGCATATTTTTTGACAAAAAGAACAAAGAGGAGGAATTTAATGTTTAGAAGATTAACTATTGAAGAAATAGTTGCAGTAGGAATTGGGTCTGCTGTTTTTATGATTCTTGGTAGATTTGCATCTATTCCAACAGGAATACCAAATACAGAATTTGCAACATGTTATGCATTTTTAGCACTTATAGCAGTTATTTATGGAGCTAAACCAGCTTTTTTAATAGGATTTGTTGGACATATTTTAAAAGATATGACATATGGAACACCTTGGTTTAGTTGGATTATAGCATCAGCAGTAGTTGGACTTATTATAGGTTTTTCAAGAAGGTTTGTATCTATTTGGGATGGGGAATTTAATTTTAGAAAAATAGTTACATATAATATTTTTCAAGTTATAGATAATGTAGTTGCACTGTAGCAGAAGATATTGCATTTAAACTTGAAAATGATTGTGTAGAGACTGAAGAAATGAAGAAAAAAGTTTTAGAAGTTTCTAAAATAGTAGAAGTATCTAATCTTTTAGACAGTAGTCCTCATATAGAGCCTTAGTTCTTGCAGATGGAGAAATATTAAAAATAGATAAACCAGCAATCATCCTTACAGATGAAAGCTTAATGGAAAAAGCAAACTTAAAGAAAACATCTATTTATAATTTAGGGAAAAGATTTGGGAAAGATGGACATAAGAAGCTTATGAAAGCTTTTGTAGAAAAAGACAGGAGGGAAAGATAAGATATGAATGGATTATTAGAATATTCTTATAAGGATTCTTTTGTACATAATAGAGTTGGAGCAACGAAGCTTATATTTTTAATATCATTTATAACGGCAGCTATGATAAGTTATGATACAAGATTTTTATTAGGTATGCTAGGACTTAGTGTAGTTATCTTTAAATTATCAAAAGTGAAATTTAAAGATATATCTTTTGTATTTTATTTTATATTAGTATTTTTAGTAAGTACAGATCCAAGTAAATTTGCAGCATCATTAAGTAAGATAGGGATAAGCTATAGAGTTGCATATTCAGTAGCAATAGCTCTTAGGTATATTCCAGATATTCAAAGAGAGTATAAAGAAATATCTTTTGCAAAGCAAGAGGGGAAGATATAGAAAAAAAGATTTTTTCATTAATTTGGAAAATTTTTTTGTTTTAGAAGGGATTTTTAAAAAGAAGTAGAATATATATAATATGAGATGTAAAGGTTATCAAAAGTGAAAGGGAGGAAAAATTTATGTATATAGCACCATATCTTTTAAATATAAAAGTAAAAAATAATTCTAATGAGATAATAAGAGGGATTGAAATATCCTACTTAAATGATATAGGAAGAAAAGCTAGAGTTGGAAAAGTGAAAAGTGGAGAAGCTACTGACTTAATAATAGTTACAAAAGATGTGGCTGAAGATAATAAATTAATTCTAAAATTAAGAGATGGGCAAAAGTTTGAGGTTGATAAAGAAATAATAGAAAATCCAATAGATTTAGTATTAGAACTTCAAATAAATGAATTTTCAAAAACAGATTTAAAATTTGAATCTAAGTATGTAAAGTATGTAAGTTAAAATATTAAAGGAAAAAGTCTCTATAAATATATTTAATAAATATTTAGGAGGCTTTTTTTGAGAAAGAAATGTGAAGATATTTTCATTAGAAAAGTACTATGTTGTCAGTATTATTTATTTATTTAAATTTAATATACCCAATTGTAACTTAGTAAAATATTTTACTAAGTTATTTTATATTTTACAGAAAATGTTTACATTAAAAGAAGAAAAATATATATGTGTATAATAAATTTATAAAAAAATATATATAAATTTATTAGAAGTTTAAATAAACATGTAAATAACTAAAAAAACTAACTGTGCAAACATTTGCGCAAAAATATGTATAGGTTTACAATAGAAACAACAAAAGAAAATACATTGAATTACAGGAGGATTATTTTATGGAAACAAAAGTGAAAAAAAATTCATTACCTAAATTGCCATTAGGAATGATTTGGATGATTAGTTTTGGTTTTTTAGGAGTTCAAATGGCATTTCAATTACAAAGTTCAAATATGGGGAGAATATTTCAAACTCTTGGGGCAAACCCAACAAAATTAGGGTTTTTCTTTATTCTACCACCTTTAGCAGGTCTTGTAGTACAACCTTTAGTTGGATATTTTTCAGATAGGACGTGGATGCCTAAGCTTGGAAGAAGAATACCTTATTTAATAGTTGGATCAGTAGTAGCGGTAATAGTCATGTGTTTATTACCAAACTCTGGAAGTTTTGGATTCGGTTTTGATTCTACAGCAGCATTAATGTTTGGGGCGATTACAATTCTATTTATGGATTTATCATCAAATATAGCAATGCAACCATTTAAAATGATGGTAGGAGATATGGTTAATGAAGAACAAAAAGGATATGCATACTCTATACAAAGTTTCCTTTCAAATAGTGGAGCAGTATTAGCAAGTATATTTCCTTTTGCATTAACAATGCTTGGAGTATCTAATACAGCACCAAAAGGAGTAATTCCACAATCAGTAGTAATTTCATTTTATATAGGTGCAGCAATTTTAATTTTATGTAGTTTATTTACAATTATTAAAGTAAAAGAATATCCACCAGAAGCTTATGCAAAATATCATGGATTAAAAGAAGTTAAAAAAAGAGAGAAAAAAGGAATTATAACATTACTTAAGGAAGCACCAAAAGTTTTTTGGACAATTACATTAGTTCAGTTCTTCTGTTGGATGGGATTTCAATATCTTTGGACTTATGGAACAGGAGCAATTGCAGCAAATGTATGGCATACAGCAGCACCATATAGTACAGGCTATCAAGCAGCAGGAAACTGGTTTGGAGTTATGTCAGCAGTTCAATCTATAAGTGCAGTTTTATGGTCACTTGTTTTATCAAAAATTTCAAATAATAAGAAAAAACCAGCATATGCAATAAGTTTAATATTAGGTGGAATAGGATTTGCTTCATTATTTATAGTGCATAGTCAATATTTACTTATAATTTCATTTATATTAATAGGAATTGCATGGGCAAGTATGATGACTTATCCATTTACAATTTTAACAAATGCATTAACAGGAGAAAATATGGGAATGTATTTAGGACTTTTCAATTGTAGTATTTGCTTACCACAAATAGTAGCATCTTGTGCAAGTTTTGCATTATTCCCTATGCTTGGAAATTCAATGCCTAAAATGTTATTGATTTCAGGAGTATTATTAATTCTTGGAGCTATTTCAGTAAGTATAATAAAAGAAACTTTTGCAAGTCAAAAATAGATAGAGATTAAAGATAAACAGAGTTTAAAATAATTATTCAAAATAAAAAGGAGGAGTTAGTATGAAGAAGGCTTGGTGGAAAGAGTTAGTAGGTTATCAGATATATCCTAGAAGTTTTAAAGATTCAAATGGAGATGGGATAGGAGATATAGGAGGAATTATTGAAAAATTAGACTATTTAAAAGATTTAGGAGTAGGATTAATATGGGTATGTCCTATGTATAAATCACCAAATGATGATAATGGATATGATATAAGTGATTATGAAGAGATATTATCAGATTTTGGTACAATGAAAGACTTTGATAGATTACTAAATGAAGTTCATAAAAGAAAAATGAAAATAATACTTGATTTAGTTATAAATCATACTAGTGATAAACATCCTTGGTTTATTGAATCAAAAAGTTCTAGAGAAAATGAAAAAAGTGATTGGTATATTTGGAGAGAAGGAAAAGACGGAAAAGAGCCAAATAATTGGGAAAGTATATTTAAAGGTTCAGTATGGGAGTATTCAAAAGAGAGAGAAGAATATTTTATGCATCTATTTACTAAGAAGCAACCAGATTTAAATTGGAAAAATGAAGAGATGAGAAAAGAGCTTTATAAAATGATAAATTGGTGGATAAAAAAAGGAATAGATGGATTTAGAGTAGATGCAATAAGTCATATAAAGAAAGAAGAAGGATTAAAAGATATGGATAATCCATTAGGGTTAAAGTATGTTCCTGCATTTGATAAAATGATGAATGTGGATGGAATACAAAATTATCTAAAAGAACTGAAAGAAGAGACTTTTGATAAATATGATATTGTAACAGTTGGAGAAGCTAATGGAGTAATGTCAAATCATGCAAAAGAATGGGTAGGAGAGAAAGATGGAAAATTTAATATGATTTTTCAATTTGAGCATTTAAATCTTTGGAATTATGAAGAAGGAAAAGAATTTAGTCCTAAAAAATATAAAGATGTAATGTCAAGATGGCAGTATGATCTTGAGGAAGATGGCTGGAATGCTTTATTTATAGAAAATCATGACATACCAAGATCGGTATCTACATGGGGAAATGATAGAAAGTATTTAAAAGAATCAGCAAAATCTTTTGCAACATGTTATTTTTTACAAAAAGGAACACCATTTATTTATCAAGGTCAAGAAATTGGGATGACTAATGTTAAATTTGATTCTATAGATAAATATAATGATGTTAAAAGTATTAATTTATATAAAGAAAGAATTGAAAATGGGGTCTTAGAAGAGGAAGCAATGATGGAGGTTTATGCTACATCTAGAGATAATGCAAGGACACCAATGCAGTGGAGCAATAACAGGAATGCAGGCTTTTCTGATAATAAACCTTGGATTGGTATAAATGAAAATTATAAAACTATAAATGTTAAAGAAGAAATTGAAGATAAAGATTCTATTTTAAATTATTATAAAAATTTAATAAAACTTAGAAATAATAGTGAATGCTTAATATATGGAAAGTTTGAGCTAATATTGAAAGATAATTTGAATATATTTGCATATAAAAGAGTTTTAAATAATGAGGAATATATTATAATTTGTAATTTAACAGAGGAGAATACTAAATATAAATACTTAAAAACAATGTTGAAGTATGATAAATTAGTTTTGAGTAATTATAAGATTGAGAGACATATTGATTTAAATGAAATAGAACTAAAATCATATGAATGCAGAGTATATAAAATTTAGTGATAGAAGTAGAATTTCAAATTTGGAATTCTACTTCAAATTATTAATTATCAATTATTTTATAATTAATTGAAAAATTACTTATAAATTCTTTAGAGGAAAGTGCAGTAGCATCAATATTAGTTTTGCAGAAAATACTTGAATTTGAGGGAATTGATGAGTTTAGAATATATGAGAAATTATTAGGCGGCGTAGGGTTTTCTAAAAATAAAAAGTCATCATTTATACTAATAATATTATGCTTAGAATTTTCAAGAAAAAGGCTTAAGTTAAATTTGAATTTTTTTGAATTTCTATAAGTTATAAAAATTTTAGCAAAGCCTTTATTTAATGTAATTCGAGTATTAGTTTCTATATTATTAATAAAAATGCAGGCAGAATCATTAGATTGAATTAAAATTTTATAAGTATCAGTAGTATTTATATAAATATAGCCAAAAAGATGGATAATATCAGCTTTTCTAAATTCAGAATCGGAGATAAATAGATTTTTAGAAATTCCAGTAGTAATAGTTTGGAGCTTAGAGTTGATACAAGTAAAGGTTGTATAATTTAAACCTGATGTTGAGGGCTCAAAACTAAAAAAAGAATTTGCATTTATAGTCCCAGATTCTACTAAAAGTTTTGGGAATCCATTTTTGAAGGTTTCACTTAATAAAAACTTATTAGAAATTGCCATATTTATAGAAAGTTTTTTTATAATATTAGTATAGCCAACATCAGTAATAATAAAGTTAGAGTCCAATTTGATATAATCAGTTTCAAAGATCATATCATAATCAGTTATATTTTTAATTGATGGAAATTCAAAAACTCCTGAAGAAGCAGGAATATAGATATTTCCAGAATCAATTAAAGTATCTAAAGAAGAAACTTCAGAAGGGAAAAGTTTTATAGATTCATTTCTTATATCTTCATCAGTGAAAACTTTTTTAGCAAACTCTTCGTTAGAGAGTGTTAAAGAAGTTTTTAGCTCTAATAGAATCTTTTCATTATCTAAAGAGCCAGAAACAATGCCATTAAAGGTTTCATTTATTAATGTTTTTATAAAGTTTTGTAAGCTTGTCTTATACATAAAAATCTCCTTTTAGAAATAAGGTTATTACATAGGAATGCAATAACCTTTAATTTTAAAATTAACTTAAAGGCTTGTAGTCTGTTTTGAATTTTATTTTAACACCACCAAATATTTGAACTGAACTTCCGGTAGTATCTTTATCACTAATAGTTGCAGTTGAAATATTTACGCTTGAAAAACTAGAAGAAGCAGAGGATTTAATCCATCCACTTAAAAAACCACCAGTTTTAGCATTGGCAGAAAGATTAAAATCTTTTCGATTATAATTTGTCCGATATTGCTCATAAAAACTAGAACCATAGGTTGTAAAGGTTAGTTTTGTTTCAATTTCACCATCTTCTATAACTAATCTTAAAATTCCAAGTGAAACCATTTCTTTTAAAACTTCATATTTATCTGCAGCAATACGTTTAGCAGTTGCTTCTAAAATAGCATCATATAAATTATTTATAGGTGTAGACGTATTTGCAGGTAAGGTCATAGGAACATTTGGAATAGATACAGCATCATTTATAGAATTAGCTTGTGTTGTAGTTAAAGTATTTGTATTATCACTTGTTATAATTGTTCCAGCATTGGAGTTAGGATCTGGAAGTATTTTGGTTAAAAATTGAAAAATCAAATCCCCACCAATAGAATCTTTAGTATCATTTATAAAAGTGGTTAAATCTTTACTTACTGATTTAACTAATTCTAAATATGCTTCAGTTTGCCTTAAGTTAGCAGAAACTACAGCATCAAAAACGTCGTTGATTAATTTACAAGTAAACTCAGGAAATCCGATTTCATTAAGTCTAGTTGAAAGAGCTATTGCATCACTTGCACTCATAAAATTCACTCCTTTTTATACGATATACTATACAGTATTCAAAATAGAAGAAAAGTTGATTTACATAAGGAAGAAATAAAAAGAAATCTTGTCCAAATTCTAAGATAGAGGTATAATAAGTAAGAAATAAAACAAAAATTTAGGGGGCGTTAGTATGTCAAGATATATAATGAGTGATATACATGGTCACTATAAGGAATTTTCAGAATTATTAGAAAGAATAGAATTTAAAGAGGAAGATGAACTGTATATAAATGGAGATTTAATAGATAGAGGAATAAGTTCTTCTCAGTTAATTGAATTTGTAATGGAAAATAAGAATGTTCATTTAATTTTAGGTAATCATGAGGAACTGTTTATGAATGCTTATGAAGTAGTTGATTTAAATGGCGACTTAGATATACGAGAAGTTACTTGTACAGATAAAAATGGAAATGAAGGAATTTGCAAAGTTAGTGATATTGAGCCTTTAGCATTATGGTTAATGAATGGGGGATATGAAACTATATTTGAAATTAAAAGATATAATAGAGTAAGTGGAAGAGATTTGTTTAAGGAGTTTTATGAGTATTTAAAAACTTGTCCGAAATGGCTTATTATTGATGATCATATAATATCTCATGCAGGAATAGAATTTTATCCACATGTCGATTATACAGATGAAGATATAGAATTTATTTTATCAAAGGCAGAACAAAGTGAGAAATTTCTTTGGGATAGATATCTGTTTGATAATGCATTTCAACAGGATGAACTTAGAGTTCCACCAGATTATGTTAGCGTAATAGGACATACACCTATACAAAATATAGAGGGATATGTAGAAGAAGATTTAGAAGAAAGCGTTTCAAGAGAGAATGATGAAGGTGCAAAGCTTGTAAATACAGACTTTGGAATTCATAGAAGTGGCCTTGTTGGAGCGTATGACTTAGATAGTAATAGAATAAAAGTCCTTATAGATGATGAGTTAAAAAGTTATAAAATATAAGAAAAAGCTTTTGCAATTATTTTGCAAGAGCTTTTTTTTTATTTAAAAATATTCAACAGAAATGACGGAAAAAAAAGAAAAATAAATGAAAATGAATGAAAAAATCAATTCTGTTTGTAAATAAGAAAAAATTATATTATAATAATTAATATTCAGAAATAATAATTAAACATAGGAGAAAGAAAATGGAATTTTTAAATAAACAACATGAAGAAAGATTTTTATATATGGAGAATAAAAGTGGTAAAACTTTGAAAAATAAAGAATATGAGCTACTTTATTTTATAATTTCAGGAAATGAAGGATTATGGAATAAAAAAGATATTATACTTTCAGAAGATTTTGATGAACTTATAATTGATTTAACATTGGATAAAAATAGATGTGTAGATTCAGAGAAGCTTAATAATAGTGAAAGAAAATTATTAAATTTAGGAATAAATATGTTTAATATAAGACTTGCTAAAATGCCACTTGCAGAAATTATGTATGATTTAGATTCATTAGATCAAAGGCTTGCATTTAATCTAATAAAGTTTAAATATAATATGTAAAAGGAGACTCGTTAGAGTCTCTTTTTTTTGTAGAAAAAAGAGAGAAAATATATACTGAAAATAAATTAAGAAATATTGACAATTAAAAAATGAAGGACTAATATTTAGATATCAATTAAAACGGAAGAAGGTGGTAAAAATGGATGTATTTGGGGAATTGTTTGAACTGGATTTAGGCTCTATAAATATTAGTGGAGATATAGTAATTCAGTGGATTATAGTGGCTTTTTTAATAGGTATAAGTTTATTTATTATAAAAGGATTTAAAGTTTTAAAACCAGGAAAAGTTCAAATAGCAGTAGAAAGCATGTATAAAGCTCTTGGAAATGTAGTAGATGAAAATATGGGAGATAAGTATAAAAGATATATACCTTTTGTAGGAACTTTAGGGGCATTTTTATTTATAATCAATATCTTAGGAGTATTTGGATTTGCATCACCTACTAGAAATTTAAGTATTGTTGTAGGCTTTACAATAATAACTTTTGTTTTAGTTCATGGAAATGCAATAAAGAAAAATGGAGTTAAAGAGTATATAAAAAGTTATGGAAGACCATATATTGCAATGTTACCAATAACGATAATGGAAAAGATAGTATTTCCATTATCATTAGCACTTAGGCTTTTTGGAAATATTCTAGCATCAACTATAGTAATGGAACTTTTATATACGGGATTATCTAAAATAAATTTTTTGGCTCAAATAGGTATTCCTATAATAGGACATGTATTTTTTGATTTGTTTGATGGAACTATTCAAACAATAATTTTTGTAATGCTAACAATAATAACAATAAAATTGCAAGCAGAAGAATAAGGAGGGTATAAAAATATGGGTGATATTGGGATACTTGCAGCAGGAATAGCTGTTATGGCAGGAATAGGTGGGGGAATTGGAACAGGAATTGCAACTTCAGCTGCAATAAAAGCAACTGTAAAACAACCTAAGGCAGCAGGAAAAATACAAGCTATTTTTATTATGGCAGCTGGACTTTGTGGAGCTACAGCTATTTATGGGTTTATTATTTCAATGATAATATTATTTGTAAAATAAGGAGAGGATTATTATGGATTATACAGTATTAGCAGCAGGATTTGCAGCAGTAACAAGTATTGGGGCAGGGATAGGAATAGGAATTGCAGCAAAAGGAGCTGTTGAAGGACTTGCAGAAAGGCCAGAAATGAGTAGTAAAATACAGAGCCTTTTTATTTTAGGTGCAGGGCTTGCAGAAGCAACTGCAATATATGGATTGGTTGTAGCAATAATACTTTTATTTGTAAAGTAAAGGGGATAAATTATGGAATTAGAATTAGGAAAAGTAATAGCAACAATAATAAATTTTCTAATATTGTATTTTATATTAAAAAGATTCTTTTTTGATAAGATAAAAGAAATTTTACAAAAAAGAGAGGAAATACTAGGGAAAAGAATTTTAGATATAGAGGAAAAAGAGATATATGCAGAAAACCTATTAAGAGAGCGAGAAAATTTAGTAAGTGAAGCAAGAATTGAAGGGAAAAAAATTATTGAAAAGAGGAAAATACAAGGAGATAGAATTTATGAGGAACTTCTTTTAAAAGGAAGAGAAAAAGCTCAGGAAATAGAAGATAGAAAACTTAGAGAGTTAGAACTTGAAAAAGAAAAAGCTATGGATGAAATAAAGGAAGAGTCTGTAAATATTGCAATAGCTTTATCAGAAAAAATTGTAGAGAAAAAATTAGATGAGACAGAACAAAAAAGAATTATAGACCAGTTTATTAAAACTTTAGAGGTGAACAATGTATGATTTTTTAGATATAAGATATGCAAAAGCACTTTATGATATAGGAAAAAGAAAAAATAAAGTTGAAGAGTTTTTAGTTGACTTAAATCAAATATGTGATGTTTTTGATCAAAATGAGAAGCTTTTAAGGTTAATGCTTCATCCTGAAATAAAAATAAATAAGAAAAAAGAAGTTTTTACTAAACTTTTTGGAGAAAAAATAGATGAAGAGTTACTGACATTTATTTATATAGTCATTGAGAAGGGAAGAATAGGATTTTTAAGAGAAAAAGTTAATCAATTAGAGGTTATTTATTTAAGTGAAATAAATACAATAAAGGGAGTTGTTAAAACAGCAGTAGAGCTTACAAAAGAGCAGTATGAAGAAATTGTGGAAAAGCTTGAAGAAAGATATGATAAGACTGTTATTTTAAAGAGAGAAGTAGATAAAGATTTAATTGGAGGAGTGTATATAAATATTGATCATAAAATTATTGATGGAAGTATAAAAAGGCAATATGAAGAACTTAAAGAAAATATTTTAAAGTATTGAAAAGAGGTGAGAGATAAATGCATATTAAGGCTGATGAAATTACATCTTTAATAAAAGACGAAGTTTTAAAGTACGATAGATATTTACAAACAGTAGATTCAGGGACAATTATAAGCATTGGTGATGGTGTTGCAAAGGTATATGGATTAGATGAATGTATTGAAGGTGAAATTTTAGAGTTTCCAAATGGAGTGCTAGGGATGGCACTTAACTTAGATGAAGATAATGTAGGATGTGTTCTTTTAGGAGCAGAAGAGGGGATAAATGAAGGTGATGATGTTATAAGAACTGGAAAGGTAATGGAGGTACCAGTTGGAGAAGGGTTACTTGGTAGAGTTGTAAATTCTCTGGGTGTTAGCATAGATGGAAAAGGAGAGATTAAAAATTCAGGCTTTAGAAAGATAGAGGAAAAAGCACCATCAATAATAAAGAGAAGCTCTGTAAATGAACCTCTTCAAACGGGAATAAAAGCAATTGATTCAATGATACCAATAGGAAAAGGGCAAAGGGAACTTATTATAGGAGATAGACAAACTGGAAAAACATCAATTGCAATAGATACAATTTTAAATCAAAAAAATAAAAAAGTAGTTTGCATTTATGTAGCAATAGGGCAAAAGCAATCAACAGTTGCAAGTTTAGTTAATAGATTAGAAAAGCTTGGGGCTATGGAATATACTATTGTAGTTTCTGCATCAGCATCAGAAGGGGCACCACTTCAATATATTGCACCTTATACAGGATGTGCAATGGGAGAATATTTTATGGAAAAAGGGTTAGATGCTTTAGTTATATATGATGATCTTTCAAAGCATGCAGTAGCATATAGAACTATGGCACTTCTTTTAAAAAGACCACCAGGAAGAGAGGCATATCCAGGAGATGTATTTTATATTCATTCAAGACTTTTAGAAAGAGGAGCGAAGTTATCAAAAAAATATGGTGGTGGATCTTTAACAGCACTGCCAATAGTAGAAACTTTAGGAGGAGATGTATCTTCATATATTCCAACTAATATTATTTCTATAACAGATGGACAAATATTTTTAGATTCTGAACTTTTTTACTCAGGACAGAAACCAGCGGTAAATGCAGGAATTTCAGTTTCAAGAGTTGGAGGAAATGCACAAATTAAAGCTATGAAAGAAGTATCAGGAACTTTAAGATTAGAGCTTGCACAGTATAGAGAGCTTGAAGCATTTTCAAAGTTTGGAACTGACTTAGATGAGGATACAAAGAACCGTCTTGAAAAAGGGAAAAGACTAGTAGAAATATTAAAGCAAGATATATTAGAACCATTAGATGTATATAATCAAATAATTTTATTTTATACAGCTATAAATAATTATTTAGAGGATATAGATATAAAAGAAATTAGAAAATTTGAAAATGAATTTTTAAAATATATAGAAACTAGTGAGATTTTATTATTAGAACTTTTAAAGAAAGAAAAAAAATTAACTGATGAAATTAGGATTGATTTAGATGAAGCTATAAAATCCTTTAAAAGTAGTTTTTTTGAGAAGTAATTATGAGAGAGATGAGTTTATTAGAAATAAAAAAAAGGATAAAAAGTATAAGAAGTACTCAAAAAATAACAAAAGCAATGGAACTTATATCTATATCAAAACTTAGACGTGCAAAAGAAATAAGAAGAGAGAATGAAGAGTATTTTATAAAGATGGAAGGAATAAAAGAGAAAATAGCTTTTATAGGAAGAAATGAGAGAAGTCTTTTCAAGGAAATAGGAAAGGGAGAAGATATATTATTTATTGTTATAGGTTCTGATTCAGGTCTTTGTGGGAATTTTAGTGGACAAGGAATTGAATATATAAAAAATAATTATAAAAAAGAAAATATAAAGATAATAAGTTTAGGACACAAAGTCGAATCCTATATAAAAAAATATAAGTTTGAAAAATATAAAGAGTATATAGATTTTAATACGAATAGTGAGTTTATATTTTCTAATGAAATACAAAAAATAGTGTTAGACTTATATAAAAATGGAAAAATAAAAGAAGTTAGAATAATTTATAGTAAATATATTACTGGTATAAAAAGTGAAGTTGTAGATGAAAAATTACTTCCATTTAATGTAGAAGTAGATAATATTGAAGAGGTTTATAGTAGTAATAGATGTGAAAAAGAATTATCAGAATTTTTTATAAAGAAATATGTAAAGTTATCAATAATAAAGGGATGTTTAGAATCTAAAATAAGTGAAGAAAGTTTAAGAATGCAAACAATGAATATGGCAAATAAAAATGCTGAAGAAATGCTTAAAAGTCTTAATATAATGTATAACAGAGCAAGGCAAAGTAATATAACAAGAGAACTTACTGAGATAATTAGTGGTGCTGAGGCTCAAAAATAGAGGGGAAAAATTATGATATGGCAAAAAGAGAATTACGGAAAGGTAGTAAAGGTCATAGGACCGGTAGTAGATATAAGATTTAATAAAGGAAGATTACCAAGTATATTAAATGCAATAAAGATAGAGTTAGAGGATGGAAATACATTAATCTGTGAAGTAGAGCAACATTTAGGTGATGATATAGTTCGTACAATAGCAATGGAGGAAACGGAGGGAGTAAGGAGGGGACTATCTGCATTAGATTTAAATACTCCAATTAAAGTTCCAGTTGGTGAAGAAACTTTAGGAAGATTGTTTAATATTTTAGGAAATACAATTGATGAGGAAGAAAAAAAAGATTTTAAAAAGTATCTTCCAATTCATAGAAAAGCACCAAGTTTTGAAGAGCAAATGATAGAGCCGGAAATTTTAGAAACAGGAATAAAAGTTATAGATCTTTTAGCACCATATCAAAGAGGTGGGAAAATAGGTCTCTTTGGCGGAGCAGGAGTTGGAAAGACAGTTTTAATACAGGAGCTTATAAGTAATATAGCAAAGGTTCAAGGAGGTTATTCTGTATTTACTGGAGTTGGTGAAAGATCAAGAGAAGGGAATGACTTATATACAGAAATGAAGGAATCAGGAGTTATAAAAAATACAAGTTTAGTTTTTGGACAAATGAATGAGCCGCCAGGAGCTAGGATGAGAGTAGCTTTAACAGGGCTTACTATGGCAGAAGAATTTAGAGATTTAGGGAAAGATGTACTTTTATTTATAGATAATATTTTTAGATTTTCACAAGCAGGTTCAGAAGTTTCAGCACTTCTTGGGAGAATTCCATCTGCAGTAGGATATCAACCAACTCTTGCAACAGAAATGGGTGCACTTCAAGAAAGAATAACATCTACTAAAAATGGTGCAATTACATCAGTTCAAGCTGTATATGTTCCAGCAGATGATTTAACAGATCCAGCACCAGCTACAACATTTACTCATTTAGACGCTACAACAGTTTTAAATAGAGGTATAGCGGAGCTTGGAATATATCCAGCTGTAGATCCATTAGAGTCAACATCAAGAATTTTAGATAAAAGAATAGTAGGAGAAGAACATTATAAAGTTGCAAATGAAGTTAAAAATATATTAGAAAAATATAGAGAGCTTAGAGATATAATTGCAATTTTAGGGGTAGATGAATTATCTGATGAGGATAAAGTTTTAGTTTCAAGAGCTAGAAAAATTCAAAGATTTTTATCACAACCTTTTGCAGTAGCAGAACAGTTTACAGGAATGCAAGGCAAATATGTGAGGATAAAAGATACAATTAAAGGATTTAAAAAAATATTAAATGGGGAACTTGATGATATAAAAGAATCTGCATTTTTATTTGTAGGAACTATAGATGAAGTTTATGAGAAAAATAAGGGGTTATAAAGGAATTTAGAGATGGAAGAAAAATTTAATTTAAAAATAAGAAGTGGAATAAATATTAAGGTAGATTGTATGGTAGATAGAGCGTTAATTGTAACTGAAAAAGGAGAGTTTACTATATTAAAAGATTTTCATAATTTTTTAGGATGTATAGAAAAAGGAAATATAGAATTTTTTTATCATGGAAAGATAAAAAAAATTCCTATTGAAGAAGGAATTTTAGAATTTAGTGATAATAAATGTGAAGTATTAGAATGAAGGAGATTCAGGTGAATGAAAATTCATCTGAATTTTTGAATAAAGATTAAAATGTGTGATACTATATAATTTAAGAATATCTAAAAGGAGGGGATTTTAGTATGAAGAAGTATAGTAGTGGTTGTACATTAGATTGTTTTGATTGCTGTAAATTTGATGTTTATAAAAATGAAAATGGTGAAATTGAAATAAAAGGTGATAAAAATCATCCATTTACAAAAGGTTTTATTTGCAAAAAAGGGTTATATCATAAAGATATTATAAAAAATGAAAAAAGAATAATTAAACCTCTTCTTAAAGTAAATGGAAAGTTTGAAGAAGTAAGCTTTGATAAGGGGATTAATATAATTATAGAAAAATTAAATAAATGCAAAAATGAAGAAATAATTTATTATGAGCAATATGGAAATGGAGGACTTTTAAAAAGTATTGGAGATATATTTTTTAATTTTTATGGAGGTGTTTTAAAGCAAAAGGGAGGTCCATGTTGGAGTGCAGGAATAAAGGCACAAAAGCTAGACTTTAAAAAGGTTTTAAGACATAGCTTAGAGGATTTAGAAAATAGTAAAACCATAATAGTATGGGGGAAAAATCCAGCCTTCACATCTATTCATGAAATGAAAGCTATTTTAGATGCAAAAAGAAATGGAAGCTATGTTATTACAATTGATCCAATAAAAACAAAAACAGCAAAACTTTCAAATTACTATATAAGTCCAAAACCAAATGGTGATTATTATTTAGCTTTAGCTATGGGAAAGTATATTATAGATAAAAATTTAATAGATAAAGATTTTATAAGGGAGAGAGTGGAAAATTTTAGTGAATATAAAAAAGGTATAGAATCTTTTAATATGGAAGAATTAGCAGAAAAGAGCGGTGTTTCATTAGAGGAAATAGAAAAACTTTCAAAACTTTATACAAATAAGCCATCTACAATTATATTAGGGTATGGACTTCAAAAATATAAAAATGGAGGAAATACAATAAGAGCTATAGATACTCTTGGAATGATAACAGGACAAATAGGAATAGAAGGCGGAGGAGTAAATTATGCAAATAAATTATATGGAGATATTTTAAATTTAGATCCATATGAAAGTTATAAATATGCTAAAAATATAGAGTTTAGTAGTGGAAATATAGGAGATGTAATCAAAAAAGAAAAGGTGAAAATGCTGTTTATAACTAAAAGTAATATTTTAAATCAATTACCTAATATAAATAAGTTAAAGGAAAGTTTTAAAAAGGTAGATTTTAAGGTTTATTTTGATCTTTATATGACAGATACAGCTAAAGAATGTGATTTATTTATACCAAGCACAGCAACTCTTGAAAGTGAAGACTTATTATTTAGCTCAATGACGAATCCGTATTTAATATATAAAGAAGAAGTAATAGAACCAATTAATCCTTTAATGGATGAATATAATTTTTATAATGAACTTGCTAAAAGATTAAAGCTTGAAAATTATCCAATAGATATAAAAAAGAAAGAGTATTTAAATAAAGTTTTAGAACCATTAAATGTAACTGTGGATAATGTGAAAAATGAATATATAACAAAAGAGATAAAAGTTCCATTTAAAGAAAATACAGAAAAATTTAGTATTGGGAATTTTGAAGTAAACAGTGTGGAAAAAAGAGATGGTTTAAGACTTTTAACAAATCACAGTAAAGAGACTTTATTTAGTCAACATTTTATGGATAAAGAAGGAGTTTCAGAATTTTTTATAAATGAAAAAGAAGGATTAAAATTAAATCTTAAAAATAAGGAAATATATAGATTAAAATCAAAGGTAGGAGAAGTAAAGTCAAGGTGTATTATAGATAATAAGATAAAAGATGGTGTAGTTATGATGGAAGTGGGATGGCATGAGAGGCATGGAAATCCTAATTATTTAACAAAAGAAGATACATCAGACATTGGTCTTCAAATAGCTTATAATGAAACTATAATTGAAATAGAAAAATAGGGGGAAAAGGATGATTTTTAAAATTGTATTATTAACAGTAATTGGTGGAATAATAGGTTGGATTACAAATATATTAGCTATAAAGTTAATATTTAGACCATTAAAAGGAATTAAAATATTAAACTTTGAAATAATAGGACTTATTCCTAAAAGAAGAAAAGAAATAGCTAAAACTATAAGTGAAGTTGTAGAGAGAGATTTAATTTCAATAGATGAACTTTTAGAGAAAGGGTTTAAAGAAGAAGATAAGGAAGAACTAGTCATTTTAATAAAGGAAAAAATTATGAACGTTGTTGATGAGAAGATGAAATTTATGCCAAGCTTTGTGTTAACTATGATTAAAGGACCTTTAGAAGAGCTAGTTGGAGAAGAGTTAGAAAAAACTATTGAAGAGACAGTTGATGATATAAAAGAAAAAGGTATAGAAAAGATAAAGGAAAGAATAAATATTGGGACATTAGTAGAAGAAAAAATAAATGCACTAGACTTAGAAGAATTAGAGAATATAATTTTAGAAATATCAAAAAAAGAATTAAAGCATATAGAATTATTAGGGTTAGTACTTGGTGGAGCAATAGGATTAATTCAAGGTATAGTAATAACATTAATTTGAAAATTAACATAATATTCAATAATAATTAAGTTAAGTGTAATTTAAAAAATTTCAAATATGATACTATAGAATATATAAGAAGTCTTTGCGCGAGGAGAAGAAAGATGAAAGTAGGGAAAGTATTAGGTATTATAGGAATTATAGTTTTAATAATTTTAATAATTATTCCTAGAAGTTATTTTGTTAAAAAAGAAGTAGTAAACAGTCAAACTGAAAAAGTAGCTTTAACAAATGGGCCAAAAGAAGTGAATGAGTTTGTAAGTAATATTATAGAAGTACAAGCGATTTCAGGAGATATGGGAAATACTATAGAATATACATTAAAAGATATAATTACACAAAATGAAGCAAGTCAAGTTTTAGCAGCTGACTTTAATGATTTAGAAGAGATTAAAGGAAAGATTATTTCTTTAGGCAATGAATATCCAGAAGAATTAGGAAAAGAGGCAAATGTAGCAGTCCAAAATATAAATAAATTAGAAAATATAACTAAAGAAACATTGCCATATATTCAAAATTACAATGCAGAAAAACTTCAAAGTCTAAGTTCGGAAATAAGTTATTGTTTTAATTATAATGTAGATAAAATAGGTAGATATACTGTAAACCAAGGCGCATATAACAATGAACTTGCAGATATGACATATAAATATAATAATGCTAAACAATATGTATCATAATAGAAAGGAGCTATTGAATTTCAATAGCTCCTTTTGATATAAGAATATGAAAGAGAAAAATTTGTTTATTTTCTTGCAAAACAAATGATTTAGCACTTTTAAAGATAGTAGAAGATATTAAGTTTTTAGAAGAGAGTATACTTTTTATGTAAGAGATACTTTTTTCAGAAGTTCCTTTAAATTGAATATCAATAAATTTAGATTTAATGTGTATCTCATAAATTGTAGAGTTTGAGATAGATTCTAATTCATTAATTAACTTCAATGAAAAATTATCTTTTAAAATATAAATAACATTGGTTTTGTAAAGGTTAGCTGCTAAAGTATATTCTAGATAATATTCATTTAGAAGATTATGATCAGAAATAATTTTAAATAATTTAGTTAAATTTTTAGTTTTTACAGTAGACAAATCAATTTTATAAAAAGATATAGATTTTTCTATAAATTGTAAGTCTGTAAAATTGTAAAGGTTAGTGAAATGAACTAAATTTGTTAAATTACTCTTATTTTGTTTAATATAATCTTGAAGTAAGAGAAGAGATTCAATTTTTTCTGAAATAAGTGTTTCTTGAAGGTCTAATAAATTAGTATAATTATTTAAATTATTAGAAGCAGATACTTTCTTTATACATTCAAGTGTAACTCCAAGTTTTTTTGCGCCTAAAATAAATTTAAGCTTAGTTAAATCATTTGGAGTATATAATCTATAACCTTTATCTGTAACAAAAGAAGGTTTAAGAAGGTCGATCCTATCATAGTAGCGAAGAGTTTCAATATTTATATTGAAAATTTTAGCAACCTCACCTATTAAAAGTTTATTTTCCATAAAACTAGTCCTTTCTTAATTTGAATAGTTTTTCAATATAAGGTTCAATAACAAAAAGTAAGAAAATTAATAAACAACCGAGTATAGTGAAAATAATTCTATAGTATCCTAAAAATAAATGTGTTTGCTGTTTATAAAAAAATGAATCTACAGTAAGAGCAAAAAGTGTTATAAAAATTGCTTGAATATAGTAGTATTTCATAGGATAGATACAGAAGTAAATAGTTATTAAAATTATACCAATATAAATATAAAGTGAGTATGGATTATTATTTAAAATAAATGAAATTAGAATAAATAATCCACTACCTATAAGTGTCCCAATAGTTCTATTTATTAACTTTTTTATAGATAGGTCCTTATCAGGAATAAGAACGACTAAGATAGTTATAGCAAGCCAAAGGCCATGATATTCATAAAAGTATACCATTGTAAAAATTGCTATAGTAAATAAAATTGAACTTAAAATATTAAAACGGAATTTGAACTGTTTAAATAGCATAAATTCTATGTCATCTATATCCGCTTTAATAGTTCCTTTAATTGTATCTTTAGCTTTCTTAAAATAAATCTTTCTAGTTAAAAGATAGTACATAACTAAAATCAAAAAAGAAGAAAGAGCCAAAGAAAAAATTAATTTAGGATAAACATTAAAAGGGACTTTTAAATATATTATAAACATATAAAGATAAAAGAATCCTTGTGTCCTAGGTGATTTTTTATAAGTTATATGTATATTATTTATAATTAATCCAGCAATAAAGCTTACTATTATAAGTGAAATAAGGTTTATTCTTGCAAATAATGTTAAAATAAGTATAAAAACTTGTAAAAGAAAAATGCTTAGAAATTCAGAAATCTTTCTATAACTAATATCTTTATCAAGTAGAGAAACTATCATGAGAGCATCACAGACACCAGAAATAATTCCATATCTTCCAAATAGCATATATGAAATTCCAACCATGAAAATTAGTATACAAAGCAGTGTTAAAGTTAATATATGTTTCTGTTTCATATTTATCATCTCCTAATAAATATGATAATAAACCATTGAGTTACTAAAGGGTCAATGAATAAAATATAAATAAAAAAGAGCAAAATGCTCTTTTTATTTATAGAGATTTTTAATATCATTCATTCTAGAGATAGCAAGTTTATAACCATTATTATAGGCTAAACGTAATTTATCTACATCTTTTTCAAAACTTTCTACTTGAGTTTCGATAGTAGGTCTTAAAATAATAGCTTTACCTTCTTTTTCAAGCTGTTCACAGAAGCGAACAGTTTGGTTATAAGTATTATGTCTATTTAAGAATAGTGGAACTAAATTAGGATATTTCTTTTTAAGAACTTTACCTGCAAGTTTTGTACTTTTACTTAAAGTTTTTCTATAAGAATCTGGTCTAGTTAAAATTATTAAATGTTTAGTGTTTCCATCAGCAATAGCCTTTTTTATTGGAATTGGATCTGCAAGTCCACCATCAAAATAAGGGATTCCATCTATGGATATAGCAGGGAAAACTAATGGAATAGCACAAGTTGCACGAAGCATTGTGCATTTAGGGTCAAGATTGTGTCCATCTAAATATTCAGATTTTCCAGTTAAAGCATTTGTAACGCCAACTAAAACTGTACCTTTATATTCTGAAAAGGCTTTTTCATCAAATTTATTTAATTCATTTGGAATAGTATCAAAAACAAAATCTAATCCAAATAAACTTCTACATTTTAAAAAATTTCTAGCACCTAAATATCTTTTGTCATTTCTAAAACTTTCTAATATCTCTAGATTCCTTTTTTTCTGCCTAGACAGATATGAGAAAGCATTAGTAATACCAGCGGACACACCAATACAATAGTCAGGCATTATATTATTGTCTAAGAGAGCATCCATTATTCCAGCACTAAAGATTGGTCTAAAGGTTCCTCCTTCTAAAATTAAGCTTACCATTAAAAATCCTCCTTAAAATTATGTATATATAAAGTATATATTCTTGACATATATAAAACAATAAATATAAACAAATTTATAAAAAAAGCTATAACTATTGAAAAAAGGTAAATAAAAGTGTATATTATTAATTAATAATAATTATCCACAAAGGAGCGGGAGTATGGAAAATATAAGTAATATTTTAAATAAAGAGTTTATAGGCCAAGAAAGTTTGATAGAAGGATTAAGTAATTATTTTATTAATAAAATAAATAATGATAATAAAGGAATAATTTTAATACTAGGGGAAAAAGATACAGGAAAGAAAACTCTAGTTAAAGAAATTTTTAAGCTTCTTAAAGAAGATGGAAAAGTAAAATCTAGTGAAATAGATGTAATAGATGTAGCATCCTATAATTTTAATTTTGGAATAAATGCATTTTTAACAGATTTATATAAAGTACTAAATAATAATTCAGAGGGAATAATTTTTAAAAATATAAAAAAGGGTAAAAAAGAAGTGTTAGAAATATTAAGTAATATTCATCCTAATACATGCCTAAATCTTTTAGAGAATTATAAAATGAAAAATGAAATTTTAGTGGAAAGAGAAGAAGGTGAAAAATCAGAATTAGATAAACTTATTTGTCATAATAAATTTTTTATATTTGTTTCTGATGATGAAAATTTAAATATAGATGAATTCTTAGGAAAAGATTTTTCAAAAAGAATAGATAAGGTATTTAGAAGTAAAAAATTAAGTCTAAATGAAAGATATTTAGTTATAAGGAAAATTTTAGCTACAGTTGTAGAAGATATAGAAGATACATATGGAGCTGATGTATGGATAAATTTAAATGAAAATATGGATGAAGATAAATATAACCTATGTAAGTTTATATATGATAGTTTTAAATCAGATGAAGAGCTAGATATAAAAAGATATATAGACTATAAGTTATCAAAACCAGTTAAAAATTTAATAAATATAGGAACTATAAATCCTAAAAATAGAATTATGATATATAGAAAAGAAGAGTATATTTATTGTAGTGATGGAAATGGTGAATATAAATTAAATGAATTTTCAGATACTACTTTAGAAGAAGCTAAATATAAGTTAAATTCAATAACTGGAGTAAAAGAACTTAAAGATTTTATTGAAAATATAGAAAACAATGTTAAAGTACAAAAAATAAGAAAAAAAATGGGACTTAAAGTTACGTCACCTTCATTAAATATGATTTTTGCAGGAAATGCTGGTACAGGAAAAACTAATGCAGCAAGAATAACATTTGAATATTTAAATGCATTAGGACTTTTATCTAAAGGAATATTTAAAGAAGTAAGTAAAAGTGATTTTGTAGCAGAGAATATCAATGATGTAGCAAAAACTACTATTGATGTAATAAATTCCGCTATAGGCGGAGTACTTTTTATAGATGAGGCTTACTCACTTTGTGAAGGTGAAAGTGATAAAGTTGGTAAAGAAATTGTAGATGCATTATTAAAAGGAATAGAGGATAATCGTGAAAATCTTGTAGTTATTATGGCTGGATATGAGAAGGATATGGATAAGTTCTTAAGTATAAATCAAGGACTTAAATCAAGATTTCCAAATACAATACATTTTTATGATTATACACCAGAAGAAATGTATGAAATAGCTATAAATATTGCTAAGAGCAAAGGATATAGAATTAATCCAGAAATAAAGAATGATTTAATTGAGTTATTCTATAAAAATCAAATTGGCGGAAAAAATGATTTAGGGAATGCTAGATTTGTAAGAAATATAGTTGAGAATGCTATTTTAGATGCATCTAAAAAATATATTAGTGGAGTAGAAAAAGCACTTGATATATTAGACTTTGAAAACTTTAACTTTAAAATCAAAACTAAGTTTAATCTAGAAGAAAAACTTAAAGGAATTATAGGGCTTGATAGTGTTAAAGATCTTTTAAGAAATCAGTATAAACTTATAATTGCACAAGAAAAAAGAAAATCAGTTGGAATACATACTGAAATAGATCAAAATTTAAATATGGTTTTTGCAGGAAATCCAGGAACAGGAAAAACAAGTATAGCAAGATTAGTTGCAGAAATGCTTAATAGTATAGGACTTTTAAAAACAGGGCAACTTATAGAAACAGATAGAAGTAGTTTTGTAACAGGAGAAAAAGGAAGTACTGCAAAAAGAACAGAAGAAGTATTTAAAAAAGCTATAGGTGGAGTATTATTTATAGATGAAGCTTACACTCTTGCAAATGATGAACTTGGAATAGAAGCTATAGAAACTCTTTTAAAACTTATAGAGGATTATGGAAATGAAGTTGTAGTTATTTTAGCAGGATATGAGAAAGAACTTGAGGACTTCTTTGATGTAAATATAGGATTAAAATCAAGATTCCCAGTATGGACTACTTTTGAAGATTATAAGCCAGAAGAACTTTTAGATATGGCTATTAAAATAATAGAAAATAAAGGTTTTAAATTATCTAAAAATGGATATACAGCTTTAAAGAAAAGCTTTGAAAATATATATGAAGAATCAGATGCTCAATCAGGAAATGGGCGTATGGTTAGAAATTATGTAGAAAATTTAATTAGAATAGAAAGTATTAGAATTGCAGAAACAGATGTAAGTACAAATGATATGAATTTAATAACTGCAAAAGATATTGAAAGTAGTAATTATTCTACTAGAAATAAAATTGATATTAATGATTTAAGTGAAAAAATAATTGGAAGAGAAAAAGAAAAGAGAGTATTTAAAAATATAGAAAGTTTAATAAGACTCAAAGAAGTTAGAAGAAGAAAAGGAATAGAAAGTATAGTATCTAAAAATTTAAATATTCTTATTAGTGGAAATGAAGGAACAGGTAAAAAATTATTTGCAGAAATATTAAGTGAAGAGCTATATTATTTAGGAATTACTAAAACTAAAGGAATGGTTAAAGTAAAAGGAATTGAACTTATAAAAGATTTAAAAGAAAAAGGAATAGATGGAATTTTAAACAAAAGTATTGGAAAAACTGTCTATCTTTATGATTTAGCTTCACTTATAGAGGAAGATGTAAAGGGATATTATATGAGTGAAATAATATCATTTATGGAGAAGAATAACGGAAAGATAGTTATTATATTAAGTGGATATGAAAAAGAGATAAGAGAGCTTTTATATAGAAATATAAAACTTGGTGGAAGCTTTATAGAATATATAAAATTAAATGATTATAGTACTGATGAAATAGAAAAAATTATAATAAATAAATTATCTCATAGAGGATTTAATATAGAATCTGATGAAAAAATTCTTATAGAAGATACAATAAAAGAGATTTATGAAGATGAAAATATAAATGTGAAAAATGGTATCTTAGTTAAAAACTTTATAGATTGTTTAACTAAGATACAGGGTTATAGAGTAGGAAGTGAAAAACTTTCAATATATTTAAATTCAAAAATTGAAAAAATAGATATTTTAGAGTGTAAAGAATGTTTTAAAGAAAAATATAAAAAACCTATGGAAGAAAAGAAAGAAGAAAATATGGATTTAGAAAAGTTATTAAAACTTAAAGAATTATTAGATTTAGAATTAATAACAAAAGAAGAATTTATGAAACTTAAATAAGAGAAATAGGGAGACAAAAATTTTTGTCTCCCTATTTTTATTAGTTTACTTCTAGATTAATAGATACAGAAAGATTTTCTTTTTTCTCGTAGCAATTTTTTAGGTAAAAAGAAATTAGGACAGTTATAAATTCAGAGAAAGGAATAGTAAGCCAAACCCCAGCTAATCCAAAGATTTGAGGAAATATTAAAATTCCTATAATAATAAAGATTAAGCCACGACTTAAAGCAATTATAATAGATTCTTTAGCATAACCTATAGCTGTAAAATAAGCAGAACCTAAAGCAGGAATACTACTTAATAAAAAGGCAAAGGCATAAATTTTAGATCCATCAGTAGCTAATGTAATAGCTTCAATATTATCGGGTACAAATATTTTTACAAGAGGCTCACTAAAGAAAAATATACAGATAAAAGTTAAAGCTCCAACAAAGAATGAAATTTTTATTGATAGATAAAAAATAGATTTTACACGTTCAAATTTTTTAGCACCATAATTATAACTAATAATAGAAGATATTCCATCAGTTATTCCATAAATAATTAGCATACCAAACTGGGTAACATAAGAGATACTAGAAAAAGCAGCAACTCCAGATTCACCAGCAAACTTTATAAAAGCCATATTAAATAAAAAAGCAGATATAGCAGCTGAAATAGAAGCAAAGGCTTCTGATGAGCCATTATATAAAATAGGGATAATAGTTTTTTTATTAAAAGATCCTTTAAAAATATTAATTAAATTAGAGGATTTTAAAAGAGGTATTACAACAATAAAAAATACAGATGAATAAGAAATTCCAGTAGCTAAAGCGGCTCCCATTATTCCAAGTTTTAAAATTTTAATAAGAAAAAAGTTTAAAGTAATATTAGTAATAAGACTTAAAATCATACCTTTAAAATAAAGGTCAGGTCTTTCAATTAACCTGTCTGAAAATCCAAATAAAAAAGCAAGGGACATTGGCAATATACAAAAAGAAAGAGTTTTAATATAAATACTAACATCATTTAAAAGAAGAGGACTAGCTCCTAAAGCTTTACTAATAGAGGTACTAAAAAAGACTCCTGTTATAGTAAGAAAAATAGATGCTATTGTTAAAATAATAGTAGATGTTTTAAAAATATCTTGAGTAAGTTTTTTATTTCCCTCACCTAAACTTCTGCCCATATAACTTAAAGCACCAACACTAACAAGCATAGAAAGCCCAATAATAATTTGCATAAAAGGTGCTCCAATTGAAATACTTGCCATAGCATTAGATGAAATAAAATTTCCAACGAAAATTCCATCAATTACAGATTGCATACCAGCAATTAACATTGCAATTATGGCTGGCATAGAAAATTTAATGAAAAGCTTACTAATTTTTTCAGTTCCTAAAATATTTTCACTCATAAAATTCCTCCATAGTTTTAATTATTTACAAGTTAAAGTATAAAGGTTGGAGTAACCCTAAGGTCAAGAAGAAATTTTAAATAAAATGTAAAAATATAAAATTAGAGAAGAATAAAGTGAACTAAAATTGACAAATTTCATATTTTTGATACAATTACATTTGGGTAAGTAATAAATAGGGGGGATTATATTGGAAGAAAGAAATATGAAAAAAGAAATAAGTCTATTCATGGCTACAATGCTTGTTTGTGGAAATATGATTGGGTCTGGAGTATTTATGTTACCAGCCACACTTGCAAGTGTTTCAGGACCAATGGCAACAATGATAGCATGGACAATAACAACAATAGGATCTATCTTAATAGCCTTATCATTTGCTAATTTAGGTTCAAAGTATCCAGAAACCGGTGGAGCTTATCAATACACCAAATCAGCATTTGGAGAATTTGCAGGGTTTTTAAGTGCTTGGCTTTATTGGAATGGATCATGGATAGGAAATGCAGCAATAATTGTAACTCTTTCAAGCTATAGTGCAGCAGTTATTCCAGCTTTACATAATCCTCTTATATCGATAATATATACAAGTGCAATTCTTTGGATTTTTACAATAATAAATATTATTGGGGTAGAAAAAGCAGGAAAGCTTCAAAGCTTTGCAACGGTATTTAAAATTGGATTCTTTGTAGTGTTTATAATAATAGCATTTTTAAATTTTGATCCAAATAATATAATACCATTAATCCCAGAGGGAAAAGGACTTAATACGATTCCACTGGCTGCAACAGCTACACTTTGGGCATTTGTAGGAATGGAAAGTGCTACAGTTACAGCAGGAGAAATAAAAAATCCTAAGAGAAATGTAAAAAGAAGTACAATATATGGAATACTTATAGCATCAGCTATTTATATTTTAATAAGTTTTGCATCAATGGGGGCTATGTCAAATGTGGAACTTTCAAAAAGTTCAGCACCACTTACAGATATTTTAACTAAGATACTTGGAAGCTCAGTTGGAAAGCCTATAACAATTGCAGTAGTTGTATGTATTCTAGGGACAACTATTGGATGGCTTTTATCAACAGCAAGAGTTGCATATGCAGCAGGACAAGATGGAGTATTTCCAAAATTCTTTGGGAAATTACATCCTAAATATAAAACACCAGTAAATGCATTAGTTGCCGGTTCTATTTTAGTAAACATATTATTAATAATGAATTATCAACAAAGCATGGTAGATGCATTCACATTTATAACAATACTTGCAACACTGTCATTTTTACCAGTATATCTTTTGACAGCAAGTGCAGAAATAATGTTAATGTTTAGAGGGGCTACAGAATTTAACTTTAGGATATTTATAAAAAAAGCAATAATACCACTATTAGCTTTTGTATATGCAATTTGGACAATCTATGGTTCAGGAGCAGAAATAGTAATGTGGGGATTCATACTATTGCTTTTAGGAATTCCATTTTATATTTATAATTATTATAGAAGCAAAATAAATTAATCAATATTAAAAAGGCACTATGAAATTTCATAGTGCCTATTTTTTAAATATTAAAATCTATTAGATTTAATATATTAACTAAGCTAAAGCTATCTTCATTAGAGAAAAGTTCTTCCATTGAATCTATATTTTCTTCTAGATGCTCAATATTTTTAGAAAAGGTATAGAGTATTTTAACAAATTCAGCAGTTGTTAAAGAATTATTTTGTATCCAATAGATGATAGACAACTCTCTAATCATAATAAAATTAACTAATGAAAGTTTAATTTTATTTAAAGAATTGAAATCAAAAAAACTTTTTAGAAAATATCTAAATATAAAATATACTAAGATGTTTTTAAACATATAATTTCTTTCTTTAAAATAATTTTCAAAAAGACTTCTTTTCTTTAAATAGAGAAATTTTTTTTCTTTTAAAAAGGTAAGAGCGTCTAAAATTCTTAAGGAATCATTATTATTTAATTGTTTAAGATCTTTAAAGACTTCAAAATAAGAAAGTATTTTATCATAATTAACTTCTTGTTGTAAGTTATGTAAAGATTTATTTAAAAAATGATCTTTAGAGAAAGAAGAATATTCATTTATTATAAGTGGAATTTCTTCAATGTAGTCTGAATCAATTTTATTTTGAATAGCACTTGTGAATTTAAAGATTAGTGATATTTTTTCTTTAAATAAAAGAGTTTTATCATCTAAAATTTGAAAAATTAAGTTTCTAGATTGTAGAAGATTACTTAAAAAATTCTTATCAAAATCTGATGGATTTCCAATAAATTTTTCATCATTATCTTCAATGTTAAAGTTTATAGGAGAATCTTCTTTTATAATTATTCTACAAGCTTCAGGACAGGAAAGTGATAGTCCCATTTCTCTTAAATCTAAAAAATCTTCTATAAACCGAGGATATTTAGAGCAAGTATAGCAAAGGCTATCTTTTCCTAAATTAATATAAAGGTTGCATGTATTATCTTTATTTAAAAAAGAACATCTATCTTCTTTTAATAAAAATATATTCTCACCTTCAGAATTTTTAGTAAGATTACTTTTTAAGGTATCTTTAAAATCAGTCTCTACATTTTCATATTTTTTGAAAGAGTCATTATCGATAACAACTTCCCAGTTAGCACAACAGGTAGATTCACAATCTCCAGCAATGCAGGTAAAACTATTAAAATAATTTGGAATACGTATTTTCATTAGATGTACAAGACCTCCTTTAATCTAGTGACTTTTTAATTAAATTATCTAAGATGATTTTTAAATCCATTAAGTCTTTAGTAGGTATTCCCGCTGAACAATAAATTTCTAAGGGAACATTCTTCATTTTTTCCTTAAGAGTCATTCCGGTCTCTGTTAATTGAACTAAAACAATTCTATCATCAGATTCACTTCTATATTTTTTTACTAAACTCATAGATTCTAGCTTTTTTATTACAGGAGTAAGTGTTCCAGAGTCTAAATATAGTTTTTGTCCTATTTCCTTAACACTTAGAGTTTTATATTCCCATAAAACAAGCATAGTAATATATTGAGTATATGTTAAATTATATTTACTTAAGATAGGTTTATATTTTTTTATAATACCTTTTGATGCAGCATACAAGCTAAAGCAAACTTGATTTTCTAATTTTAAAATTTCATTATAATCCATTATTATTCTCCAATATTAAAAATTATCATATAAATAATATACCTCAACTTAAATTTTTTATAAAGTTAAGTTGAGGTATATTTTTATTTTAATAAACTTTTTATATCTTCTTCTATATTTGAAGGCTTTACAAAAGGAGAATATCTTTTTACTACATTTCCTTCTGAATCGAGTAAAAACTTAGTGAAATTCCATTTGATTTTACTAGTAACTAATCCTTTTTGTTCTTTTTTTAGAAATTTATATATTGGGTGTTCATTAGTACCATTAACATCTATTTTTTCAAACATAGGGAAGGTAACACCATAATTTAATTGACAAAAATTATTTATTTCAGCATTACTCTTAGGATCTTGATTTAAAAATTGATTACATGGGAATCCTAAAATAGTAAAATCTTTTTCCTTTAAATTCTTATATAACTCTTCTAGTTCAGAAAATTGAGGTGTAAAGCCACACTTACTAGCTGTATTTACAATTAATAATGTTTTCCCTTTGAATACAGACATAGGAATTTCTTCTCCACGGATATTTTTAGCAGTTAAATCATAGAACATAATATTAAAACCTCTTTAAATTAAAATTTTTTTAGTATAACTTGTAGTAGTTTTTCATGACCTTTTTCATCTAATGCAGCACTTTTTACTAAATCAGCAGATTGCACTAAGCCTAATGAACGTATTTTTTCTGATAATTCTAGTATTTTAGGATAAGCACTTTCTTCTTCTTTTGCAAACATAGGTAAAATAGACATAATATCTTCACTCATTACACCATTTAGGTAAGAGTATAAACCGCTATGTCTTGCTTCATCAGAGCCAATTTTAGAAAGGGTTTCGGATAATTCATTATTTCCATGTTCCTTTGCAATGTGTGCTAATGTAAAGTACATTCCTGCAGCCATTGCTTCGCCTTTAGCTAATTCTTCTATTGTTTTTTCTAATTCAGTTCCTTTAGTTGAACCATATATTTTCATAATAATACCTCATTTCATTTTTAAATTAAATTGTGTACAATTTAATTGTATAATATTAATTTTAGAAAGTCAAATGATAAAATTAAATTAAAGGAGATTATTATAAGATATATTGAGTTCTTTTTTAAATTTAATAATTTAATAGTAATACTTTAAATTATTAAAATGGTATAATATAAATAAAAGAAAGAAGGTAATGTTAAAATGACAAAAGAAGAAAAATTAAGAATTTATATGGAACTGTTTAATAATACAAGAGGAAATAAAGGAAAAATTTTATTAAATGAAGCAGTAAATAATACAAGAGAAAACAAAATAAATAAATTAGATAAATATATTTCAAAAATAAATTTAAATATAGCAGGTTTTGGTGTTAAGTCTATAGAGGAAAATGAAATTGTTTTTATAAAATATGAGGAGAATTTAGAGGAAGCGGAAGAATTACTTTTAATATTTAAAATTAAAGATGAAGGAAAAGTAAAAATATATGATTATCATAATAATGAAGTATCTTCAGTAGGAGCTGCAATAGAAAGAGCAAGAGGAGCAAAACTAAAAAGATACTACTATATTGAAGTATTTAGAGAATACAATTTAAGTA
>NZ_JBOGCC010000359.1:0-1162 GCF_051656525.1 Clostridium sp.
TGGTGAGATCATCAATCTGCAAGCCATTAGATCTGATGGACTAAAACGTTATCTATTCGGCGGACAAAAGCAACACGCATATCACCTCATAAAAGGTGAAGAACTGATCGCCATTGTCGAAGGATTCGCGACCGGATTATCCGTATACCAAGCGACTCGAGCCACTGTTTATTGTGCAATGGATGCTGGAAACCTTCTACCTGTCGCCAAGATCGTCCGACAGCAGTATCCAGACGCCATTATTTTGCTCTGTGCTGACAACGATGCAAAAACAAACGGAAACCCAGGTAAGACCAAAGCTAAACAGGCTGCTACCGAAATTAATGGGCTAGTAGCGATACCGATCACTAACGGAGATTGGAACGACTATTACCAAATTTATGGTCAGACCAAAACACAGGACGAAATCATGAATAACATTAAATGACATAACCATGGCCACAAATAAAAACTGCAATAATCATCAGCTAACTACACTACCTGACGTTATTACAGATGCCATCCCAAAGGCTATCACTATTAATGATGAGCAACAGCTTCCTTATGGATATAAGATTAAAAATGATTTTCTTTGCTCTCTTAATTCTCGATCCAGTAAAAACGATGAGAATCAAGAGTGGGTTCCATTCTCTAGCCCGGTATGGGTTATTGCAACAACGCATGATGGGCAAAGTAAGTGTTGGGGGATTTTAGCTAAGTGGTTCGACAAAAACGGGGTTGAACATCAACACACTTTTTTAAGACGGTTTTTATCATCAAAAAATGGTGAGGAGGTAATCTCTGTTTTAATGGACGGAGGACTACCTTTTATCGACTTAGAGAATAAAGGTAAATCTAAGCTAATTAATTATTTAATGAAATGCCAACCGGCAACAAAAATTATCACCATTGAACGACCAGGTTGGCATGATGAGCATTATGTGCAGCCAGGAAATACTATCGGCCCACAAAGTCAGAGTATTCGTTTACACAATATGAGTATCAATTCAAGCCATTTAGAGCAACAGGGGACACTAGAAGGATGGAAGTCAACCGTAGCCGGGCTGGCTATCAATAATTCTCGATTATGCTTTGCACTATCGGCAGCATTTGCTGCCCCTATGCTCAACCTCGTCAATATGGAGGGCGGAGGTTTTCACTTTAAAGGCGAAAGCGCCGATGG
>NZ_JBOGCC010000360.1:0-6229 GCF_051656525.1 Clostridium sp.
TAAACTAATTGTTCTCTTTATTATATATTTCTTTTTGCTTTTCAAATGCTTGATATGAATTTGTAAAGAAATGTTCATTTGGACCATTTAAAATATAATATAAATAATCTGTCTTAGCAGGATTCATAGCAGCTTCTAACGCTTCTATTCCTGGATTACATATAGGACCTATTGGTAGCCCTTTATATTTATAAGTATTATATGGCGAATCTATTTTTAGATCTTTATAATAAACCTTGTTTACATGTTTGCCCATAGCATAGATAACTGTTGCATCCATTTGCAATGGCATATTAGCTTTTATTCTGTTATCTATAACTGATGATACATTTCTCATATCTTTAAATGTTTTCGCTTCTCCTTGAATTACAGACGCTTTAGTAACTACTGAATCAATTTGATTTTCTTTTAATGTCACACCAGTTGCTTTTTCAGCTTTTTCTAAACTTAATTGGAATGTATTTAACATTGTTTTTATTACATTATCTGGTGTTTCACCTCTATTAAATTCATATGTGTCCGGGAAAAGATATCCTTCTAATGTATATCGTCTTCCTTTTACATTCTTAACATAAGCTGGAAGTGGATATTTTTCTAATGCACTTATAAATTGTTGTGTTGAGAATAATCCTAATTCTTGGAATGTATTTGCTATTTGATCAACTGTATATCCCTCTGGTATTACAACTTTAATCGTATCTTGTGTATTTAAAATATTTATAAATTGATCTAATGTTACATCATTTTTTATAGTATATTCTCCAGGTGTTATTTTGGGAGTAATTCCCATAACCTTTACATAAGCTTTTACAACTGTTTCGTTTTTCATTAATCCTGCATTTCTTAAATCATCTAAAACATTATAAAAACCTTCGCCACCTTTAATTGTTATGTTAACATTTCCATTAGATGTAAATGGTCTTCTTATTACTGAATATGCATATCCACCTATTGCGGCTATAATTAAAACAACAACTATAATAATTCCTATTATTATCTTTTTCAAATGTTTTTTCAAATATTCCATAAAAACCCCCTGTATATAAAAGTAAATAGCCTAGTATTAGGCTATTTACTATATTATAATACTTTCTTACAAGTTTATAAAGTTTATTTTAAACTACTTGTTTCTATTTAATCTCTTTCTTTGGTTAGGGTCAAGTATTGATTTTCTCATTCTTACAGTTTTTGGTGTAACTTCAACTAATTCATCACTATTGATAAATTCTAAAGCTTGCTCTAGAGACATTTCAATTGGTGGAACTAATTTTAAAGCATCATCAGCTCCTGATGATCTTGTATTAGTAAGTTTCTTACCTTTACATACGTTTATATCTAAATCGTCCGCTCTACCACAAACTCCAACTATCATACCTTGGTATACTGGAACTCCAGCTCCTATGAATAATGATCCTCTTTCTTGAGCATTGTATAATCCGTAAGTAATTGAATCACCTTGTTCAAATGATACTATTGATCCTCTACTTCTTCCTGGAATTTCTCCTTTATATTGAGCATATCCGTGGAATACGTGGTTCATTATTCCGTTACCCTTAGTATCAGTCATGAACTCATTTCTGAATCCGATAAGTCCTCTTGCTGGAATTACGAACTCTAATCTTGTATATCCATTAACAGCTGATGTCATATTAACCATTTCACCTTTTCTTGGTCCCATTTTTTCCATAACTGGTCCCATGAACTCTTCTGGTACATCAATAGTTAAGTATTCCATTGGCTCCATTTTCTTACCATTTTCTTCTTTGAAGATAACGTTAGCTTTTGATACTTGTAATTCGTATCCTTCTCTTCTCATTGTTTCTATAAGAACTGATAAATGTAATTCTCCTCTTCCTGATACTTCAAAACAGTCAGGAGTAATTTCTTTTACTCTTAAACTTACGTTAGTTTCAAGTTCCTTCATTAATCTATCTCTTAAATGTCTTGAAGTTATAAATTCTCCTTCTTGACCAGCATATGGTGAATCATTAACCATAAAGTTCATGCTTAATGTTGGCTCATCAATTTCAACAAATGGAAGTGCTTCTGGTTCTTGAGTATCTGCAATAGTTTCTCCAATGTTTGCATCTGGTACTCCTGCTAAAGCAACAATATCTCCCATTCCAACTTCTTCAGTTTCAACTCTCTTTAATCCATCATATACAAATAAAGCACTTACTCTATAATTTGAACTTGTTCCATCTTTTCTTAAAAGTGCAACTTGTTGGTTTTTCTTAACTGTTCCTCTATGAATTCTTCCAAGAGAAATTCTTCCAACATATTCATTTGAATCTAATGTTGTAACTAACATTTGAAGTGGTGCATCTATATATCCTTCTGGACAATCAACTTTAGCTAAGATAGTTTCAAATAAAGGAATCATATCTTCATTTGTATCTTCAACTTCATATCTTGCAAAACCATTTCTAGCTGATGCATATATGATTGAGAAATCTAATTGCTCATCATTTGCTCCAAGTTCTAAGAATAATTCAAATACTTCATCAATAACAGCCTCTGGTCTAGCATCTGGCTTGTCAATTTTGTTTATAACAACTATTGGTTTAAGTCCTAATTCTAAAGCTTTCTTTAAAACGAACTTAGTTTGTGGCATTGGTCCTTCATATGAATCAACAACTAATAGTACTGAGTCTACCATTTTAAGTACACGTTCAACTTCTCCTCCGAAGTCAGCATGCCCTGGTGTATCAACTATATTAATTTTTACATCATTATATTTAATTGATGTATTTTTTGAAAGAATTGTAATTCCTCTTTCTTTTTCTAAGTCATTTGAGTCCATTACTCTTTCTTCTACTTTTTCATTTTCTCTAAATGTATGACTTTGTCTAAGTAATGCATCAACTAATGTAGTTTTACCATGGTCAACGTGCGCAATAATCGCGATATTTCTGATATCTTCTCTTTTAATTAGTTCCATTTTTTATTCCTCCATTTTTTAGCTTTACTCATTCTGTAAAAAATATATGTAAACCTATAACTTTTTTTTTCAAAAAGAAAATTGGATACACTAGTACCCAATTTCTCACACTACTTTACATTCTAATATGGACTTCCTAAAAAGTCAATATAAATAGATTTCTATTTTAAGCTTTAATTATCTATATTTCCATAATTATAGGTAAAATCATAGGTTTTCTCTTAGTTTTTTCATATAAATAATTTCTAAGTTCATCTCTTATTTTACCTTTTATTGTAGACCAATCAGTGATTCTATTTTCTTCACATCCAACTAAAACCTCTTTAACTATATCTCTTGCTTCATCCATTAATCCTTCTGATTCACGTACATAAACAAATCCTCTTGATATAATATCTGGTCCTGCTATAACTGATGCACTTTCTCTATCTAATGTAACTACAACAGTTAAAATACCATCTTGTGAAAGATGTTTTCTATCTCTTAAAACAATATGTCCTACATCTCCAACACCTAATCCATCTACTAGAATTTGTCCTGAAGTAACAGATCCATTTTTTCTTATAGAATTTCTTGTTACTTCGATTACTCCACCTGTTTCAGGTATAAGATAATTTCTTTCATTTAATCCAACTTTAACAGCAAGTTCTGCATGTTGTTTTAAATGTCTGTATTCACCATGCACTGGTATAAAGAATCTTGGTCTTATTATAGTTTGCATAAGTTTTAATTCTTCTTGACAAGCATGCCCTGATACATGGACATCCTTTTCAGCACCATAAATAACTTCAGCACCTTTTTTAGATAAAAGATTAATTACTTTTGCAACATGTTTTTCATTTCCTGGTATTGGTGTTGCTGAAAGAATTACTGTGTCTCCTTCAACAATAGTTATTTTTCTATGCTCACCAGCTGCCATTCTTGAAAGAGCAGCCATTGGCTCTCCCTGACTTCCTGTTGTTATTATAGCTACTTCTTCATTTTTATATTTAGCAGTTTGATCAATAGTTATTAGAGTACCTTCACTTACATTAAGATATCCAAGTTCTACTGCAACTTGAAGTATATTTTCCATACTCCTTCCCGACACTGCTACTTTTTTCCCATACATTTCTGCTGCATTTATTATTTGTTGGACACGATGAATATTTGATGCAAATGTTGCAACTATTATTCTTCCTTTAGCCTTTGCAAATAATCTCTGAAGAGTCTCACCAACTATGCTTTCTGATTTAGTATAACCTGGCTTACCAACATTCGTTGAATCTGCCATCATAACTAAAACACCTTTTCTTCCAAGTTCTGCAAGTCTTGCAAAATCTGTTCTTCCTCCATCTATTGGTGTATGATCAATTTTAAAATCTCCTGTATGAAGTACTACACCAAGTGGTGTATGTACTGCAATTGCAACTGAATCTGCAATTGAGTGAGTTGTTTTTATAAACTCTACAGTTACATTTTCCAACTTCACTTTATCTCTTGGTTTTACTACATTTAACTCAGTAGTTGCTAATAATCCGTGCTCTCTAAGTTTTGTTTCTACTATTCCAAGTGTTAATTTAGTTCCATATATAGGTACATTAAGTTGCTTTAAAAAATATGGTAATGCTCCTATATGGTCCTCATGTCCGTGAGTTAAAAATATTCCTCTAACCTTTTCTTTATTTTTAATTAGGTATGATATATCAGGAATTACTATATCTACTCCATACATATCTACATCTGGAAATTTAAGTCCACAGTCTACAATAACTATATCTTCTTTATATTCGATAACTGCAATATTTTTTCCAATTTCATCTATTCCACCTAAAGGAATAATTTTAACCTTAGCTCTTTCTGTTTTCATACTTCCCCTCCTTATTTTATTCTTTAGTAAAAATACTCTTACCCTAAGAATATTTTCTAACTATTTTTCTTTTGACATTCACTACAAGTTCCATAGAATTTTAAACTATGATCCTTAATTTTAAATTTATATTTATTCTCAACTCTTTCCTCAAGTTGATCTAATAAATCTTCCTCAACCTCAAATACTTTATTACATTCATTACAAATCAAGTGATGGTGTCTATGCTCTTCATCATCATGAACAATTTCATATCTACTACATCCATCACTTAAATCTAATCTAGATAAAAGATTTATATCTTCTAATAAGATAACCGTTCTATAGACAGTTGCAAGTCCTATCTCGGGGCAATCTTTCTTTACTTCATCATAAATTTCTTCTGCAGTCATATGCTTACCTTCATTTTTAATGATAGTATCAACGATTGCTCTTCTTTGAGGCGTTAATTTATAACCTTTTTGTTTTAGGCTTTCTTTTAATTCTTGCATATCAACTGAAACATTATTTCTCATCTAAACACCTCACTTATACTTTTTCTATTCTTCTTCTTGCATAAGTAGGCTATATGCTTCTTCTACCATAGCAAATTCAGCATCATTTTCAATGGTAACTAATTCTTCGTTACCATCCTCATCTTTTAATACTTTAAATACTACAGCTTCTTCTTCTCCATCTTTAATAGCAATAACATATTCTGAATTTATGTCATCTACTTTTAGAAATGTAACTACTTCTAATCTTTCCTCATTTCCATTTTCATCAATTACTTCTATGAATTGTACATCGTTTTCCATTTTCATTTCTCCTTTATTTGATTTTTTATTTTATATCATATTGTTACCAAAAGTTATTTAACATATTTTACTTCGATATTCTATCTAAATATCCTTGAAGAATATATGTTGCTGCTACTTTATCAACAATTTTTTTCCTTTTATTTCTTGAAAGATCTGCTTCAAGCATTGCTCTATGTGCTGCAACCGTAGTTAATCTTTCATCCCAATATATAATTTCTAAGCCTATCTCTTCTTCTAAAAGGGCAGAAAATTCCTGTATTTTCTCTCCTGCAAAACCTATTGATCCATCCATATTTTTAGGAAGTCCAACAACTATCTTCTCTACAGTATATTCATCACAAATCTTTTTCACCTCTAAAACATCTTGTGCACGCTTAACCCTTCTTATAGTAGTTATTCCTTGTGCAGTAAATCCTAAAGGATCTGAAATTGCAACACCAACTGTTTTTTGTCCGATATCTAAACCTAATATTCTCATTATTGCCTCCCTATTTTTCTTTAAAATAAAAGTGCCCACAATAGGGCACTTTTTTATTTTATCTCTAAATAAGATTTTATAACTTCTTCAAGAATTTCATCTCTCTCAAGTTTTCTTACTAAAGCTCTTGCTCCATTGTAATTTGTAATGTAAGTAGGGTC
>NZ_JBOGCC010000361.1:0-1232 GCF_051656525.1 Clostridium sp.
AAGTAGGAAAAGAATGCTACTAAAACTTAAGGTAATGAATGTAACATGAATAAAAAAGAACTACTGCCTAATACGACAATATTATTTATTTTTGCGTCTATTTCCTTAGCGATGTTTAACATAGCATATTCTCGTGATATTTTTTATATTGCAGGATATCTATCTATCATTTATTTTTTCACAAATATCAATAATCAAACTATTATCAGTAATGCATTACCTCTATCGATTTTACTCCTTGGACTTTCGAAAATAATCTGGTCAATATACTACGAACCAAGCAGTTCTAACTTCAGTAATGTTTACAATTCTTATTTTGATGTAGGAAAAAGACTTGTCATCGCATCATTCCTTGTCTCATTTGCAATCAATGCTGACAGTGTACATAAGGAAAAAATAACAAACATCATTCGGCTAGTTATGCCATTTGTCGCTTTAGCTATCGCTGTATACTCAGCCTATCAGTTTCATATTCTTGGCTTAGCACGCACTGAATTATCAACAAACAGAGCAACAGCCACCGCATATATGTTGACACCGGTTCTATTACTCAGCCTATTTTGCTGTATAAAAGAAAAACCCTCACTGAAGAACATTATATTTTTAGCCTTAGTATTCGGAGCTTGCCTCTACTCAATCCTATTAACACAAACACGCGCTGCAATATTGGTCTTTACATGTATCGCATTGCTCATGCTCGCGTTTAAATTGTCAAATAAAATCAGAAACATTGTTTTACTATCTCTGGTAATCATTATATCTGCGATTACCATAATAAATTATGATAGTATAGTGAAGCCTCGAGCAACCCAAGCCATTACAGAGGTGATGAACTTTGACCAAACAAAAGATAATGGTTCCCTTGGCAACCGTTTTACTATGTGGATTGCAGGAACTAAATCAGCCTATTCTCATCCCCTAGGGCAATCAGCAGAGCAACGCTATAAAACGATAAACGAACAAATAGAAAATAAATATATTAGCCCAGCCATATCCCAATTCATTGATGTACATCTGCATAATGAATTTATTGACACACTCTCTCTACAAGGAGTTGCTGGCTGCTTAGCTTTGATTTTATTTTACCTATTTTTAATTAAATTCAGTTTAAAAGAAAAAAACTATCTATTGCTGTCAATCAGTTTAACCATCATTCTTTATGGTCTTAGCGATGTTCTATTCTTCAGCCAAGAAGTCGCTGTTACTTATATGTCAGCACTAGCACTTGCGAT
>NZ_JBOGCC010000362.1:0-1764 GCF_051656525.1 Clostridium sp.
CATAGACAAGCGATAAATATAAAAAAAGATAATTAAAGTAAATTGATGATAGCTTTTAAGTTAATGAAGGCTATTATTTTTTTATAAAAAATTTTTATAAATAGTGTTGACTCTAACGTTGCGTGATGAAATATATTTAAATTATAGCTAGGAAAATAAATTTAGTGCTAAGAGGGAGGAGGTGTGTTTATTGAAGATTCGTGAGGTGGCTAAGTTGAGTGGAGTAACTGTAAGGACTCTTCATTATTATGATGAAGTGGGAATTTTAAAGCCAAGTGAAGTTACTGGAGCTGGATATAGAATATATTCAAATGAGAATATTGAAACGTTGCAACAGATATTGTTTTTTAGGGAACTGGATTTTTCTTTAAATGAGATAAAGGAGATTATGAATAATCCTAATTATGATAAAGCTGAGGCTTTGAGTAAGCAAAGAGAATTATTAGTTCAAAAGAGAGAAAGAATGGATGGTTTAATTAATCTAATTGATAAAACTATAAAAGGAGAGAGGAATATGAGTTTTAAGGAGTTTGATATGAGTGAAATAGAGGCTAGTAAAAAGAAGTATGCTAAAGAAGTTGAGGAACGTTTTGGAGATACCGATGCATATAGGGAGTGCAATGAAAAGACTAGTAATTACAATAAGGATAAATGGAAGGATGTAACTGAAGAAGGTAATAAAATATTTAAAGAGTTTGCAGAGTGTAGAGGTTTAGAGCCTAGTGATGAGAAAGTTCAAAGCTTAGTTTTAAAATGGCAAAATTATATAACTGATAATTTTTATAATTGTACAAAGGAAATACTAGCAGGACTTGGATTAATGTATGTTCAAGATGAAAGGTTTAAGAAAAATATAGATATGAATGGAGAAGGTATAGCAGAACTTATGTCAAAAGCAATAGAGGTTTATTGTTCTTAGAAATGAATTTATTATTGGATATTTGAAAAGATTATACTTTAAAATTATTCCATATTTAGGTAATATATATAAGAATAGAATACAAAGGTGAATATAAAAGGGGAGAATATGAATGGAAGAGTCGTTGTGAGAAGATTGTTACTGTTATAAAGGATAACAATCCTATCATATTAGGGATACAAGAAGGATTAGAGCATATGCTTATAGATCTTGAAGAAAAATTAGAGAATTATGCTTATATAGGAGAGGGAAGAGAAGGAAAAAATAGAGGAGAGTATAATGGAATTTTTTATAATAAGGAGAAGATAGAAGTGAAGTATTGGAAGCAATTTTGGCTTTCAGAAACTCCAAGTGATGTAGGAAGTAAATCTTGGGGAGCTGCTTGTGAGAGAATATGTACTTATGGTAGATTTAAAAATAAGGAAACTTCAGAGGAAATAATGGTTTATAATACTCACTTAGATCATGTTAGTGAAAAGGCTAGAGCTTTAGGAATTAAATTGATTTTAGATAAATGTAAGAATAATAGTTTAAAGAATAAATTAGCATTTTTAATTATGGGAGATTTTAATTGTATTGCAACGGATAAAGTATTTAATGTAATAAAAGATTATGAAGATAGGGAATTTAAAGTGATAAATTTATATGAAAATGTAGAAAATGAAATTACGGGAACTTTTCATGATTTTACAGGAGTTCCTGATGAAGGGCCAATAGATTTTATATTAACAAGCAAAGAGTTTTATTGTGAGGAGCTTTATGTTGATAAAAGAAAGATAAATGATGGATATCCATCAGATCATTATCCAGTTATAGCAACTTTAAAATTAACACTTTAAAGTTTA
>NZ_JBOGCC010000363.1:0-1587 GCF_051656525.1 Clostridium sp.
TAGGGCAATAAAAATACAATTTGATTTAGGAGGGTTTTAAAATGAATGATATAAAAATGTTAGTTGAATTAGAAGGAAAAGTTACTTTTAAAAGTCAAGGATCTGACTGTATAGTTTTAAAAGGTAATAAAAGAATTGGAGTTTATAATAAATCAATAGAAGATGTAAAAGAGTATTGCATAATTAACAATATAGAAGTTAATTTCATATAATTTATAAAGGGTCATGACCCATAAAGCCTATTAAGTCATGAGCGTTCGGAGGTGTAAAACCTCTGAGGTTAGGAATAAAATTAAATTAAAGGGGTGGAATATATGATTAAATCTAAAAATATGATAGTAATAAATAGTAATAGTTTACAGTTAATAGGGGAATATGAATTATATACTAGTAGCATTTCAGGTGAAACTTATGAAGTTGTTAAAAGTGTTCAATTAGTAGATAATAAAGGAACTGTAAAATATCAAAGTGGAAATAACTTGCATATGAGCATTGAAAACATAGAAATAATAGAGGATCAAATCATTGTAGCACTTGAAAATAATTTGATAGATATGTTAGATAAATTATGTTACAAGTGTAACTGGAATTATTTTCAAACTTGCATAAAACAATATGTAAATAGAATGAATGAAGAAAAAAGAAGTGAGTTTTTAAGTGAAATAAATGAAGAGAATAAAACATTAAAAAATGAAGTGTATAATTTAGCTACTATGAAAGATGTTATAATTTTGGATATGTTAGATAGCATTGAGTTATACGAAAAGTTAGATAACAAAGTCACTCAAGAACTTTTAAATTATAGAACTTATTCAGATAGTAAAAAAGAACTATGTAATCAATTAGTAAATGAAGGTTATATAAAATTAATAAGTATAATAAAGAATGATGATACAATTTATAACACTTATAACGAGATAAGAAACAATAATTATAAAGATGCTATTAAAATGTTAGCATAGGCAATAAAAATATTATTTGATTTAGGAGGAGTTTAAAAGATGAGAAAAACAGTTAAAATTAAAGTTGTTGGTGATATTAAAAATTTTAATAGAAGTAGAAGTTATAACATTAATAAATATGAGAAAATTAAACAAAGATGGGATAATAAAGACAGTTGTTTAAAAAGGTTGCTCCCTGAAAAGTATGATGAAATATGCAACACTCTTCAATCTTTAAAAAACGGAGATAGAATAGAATTTATAAATGGTCAAAATGATTTAATATGTATGATTAAAGAAGTAGGATTCTCCATAGGTCATCATGATATAGTTCACATGAGAGATAATATAGGAGGTTAAGCATGAGAAAATTAATAAAAGATATGGATTATTTAGAGTTATATAATTTCATAAATGATAATAAATATATTACAGAGGATCAATTGACACAAATAGAACGACATAAGAATGTAGATGATGTAGAATTCTATGGAAAAGGAAATTATTCAATAATGATTTTAAAAGATAATGGAAATATATTTGATTGTTTGGATATAATTGTAAATAATGAACTTTACGAATTAACAAGAATTATAGGTTGCAGAGGGGAAGATTTTACAATTCCTTACAAATACTATAAATGATG
>NZ_JBOGCC010000364.1:0-2098 GCF_051656525.1 Clostridium sp.
TAAAGAAACATTTACAGGTTTCACAGCACAAATAATTCAACATGAAGTAGATCATTTTGAAGGAATAATTATTTAGTGAAAAGGTAAAAGCTTAGTAAAACAAAAAGTTTTATTAAGCTTTTTCTTTTAATTAGGTTAAATTGAAGGTAAAAGTGATTTTAAACTTTTATGTTTTTTTAATGAAATACCAACAGAAAGAATTAAAATAGATTTTAATAAATCAGTTACTACAAAAGGAGCTACACAAACAAGAATGCTTTTGTAAATACTTGAATTTGTGACTAATGAAAATTGAAGTACTCCAATGGAATAGTTAATTAAAACACTAAAAATAATTCCGGAAAATATTAAAGCTTTTTTACAAGTTCTTTCACTTATAAAGCCAATTATAAAGGCCATTATAGGGAATGATAAAATAAATCCACCTGTTGGGCCTAAAATTATTCCAATCCCACCTGTGAAGTTTGCAAAGATTGGAGCGCCTATAGAACCAAGCATTATATAAATTAAAATACTAATGAATCCTTTTTTAGCTCCTAGCAAAATACCACAAAGCCCAATACCTAGGGTTTGCATTGTTAATGGGACAGATCCAGGAAGGGGAATTGCTATTTGTGCAAGTATAGAAACTATAGCTGCAAATAAAGAACAAATTATAAGATTTTTTGTTTTCATAAAAACGCTCCTTAAAAGTAATATATTTACATATTAATCTTTAAAATGGGAAATGTCAACTTATATAAAATACAAAGGTGACAATTGTAAAAAGAAATAAAAAATTAATAAAATATGTATAAATAATGAATAATATGGTAATATGAAATATAGACAAAACTTAAAAGATTAGTAAGGATATATTTTAAGAGGGGTAAAAATGAGAGGGTATTATATATATGTTGTACTAACTAGGACAAATTCAGGTTTATCAAATGTAATTAAATTGGTTACAGGAGATACATATACACATGCAGCAATTTCTTTAGATAAAAACTTAAATGAGATGTATGGATTTAGTAGAAAATATACTCATAATCCATTTATAGGGGTTTTGAAAAAGGAAGATGTTACGAAGGGATTATATAAGCATCAAAAAAGATTATTAGGTAGAATAATCGAGATTAAAGTATCAAAAGAGGAATATAGAAAATTTAGAGTTTTATTTCAGGAATATATAGATAATAGTTATAAATATAAATACAATACAAAAGGACTAGTATATGGGTTATTAAAAAAAGAGAAGGACATTAAAGATAGATTTTTATGTTCAGAATTTGTATATCATGTTTTAAAAGAAAGTGGAATTATAGATTGGGATAAGCCTGCTAATTTGGTGAGACCACAAGAATTAGCTGAATTATTAGGGAATAGTATTTATGAAGGTGATTTGAAAGAAAGAAGATTAAATTACTTAGGAAAAGGTATTGAAGAATTTTTAGAAGAAGGTATTGTTGAGAATAAATATTTAGTGTAAAAGCTAAGTATTTATTTTTTTACTTGAAAAGAAATAATAAATAGTATATATTGTAATTAATAAAACAATGTTTCGTTAAAAGAGTAAGTAAATAAATATATAGTAATATAAATAAAACAATGTGATGAATGGAGAGAATAGAAGAATGGATAAAAAAATAAAAATGGATATGAATCTCAATGGTGTTGGAAGTATAGCAAAAGGAAAATATAATGAGATTTCGATAAATGGTGTAGGGAAGTTAAATGGTGATATTGAGGGAACAAATATATCTGTAAATGGAACTTGTACAGGGAATGGAAATATTAAAGGAAAAGAAATATCTGTAGATGGATATGTAAATATTAAGGGAGAACTTCAGTGTGAAAATCTTTCTGTACGGGGAAGTCTTAAATTATCAAAAGAAGTAAAAGGTGAGATTTTAAAAGTTGATGGCGAAGTAAGGTCATTAGGAAAGATAGAGTTTAAAAGAATTGAAGGAATGGGAAGTATAGTTAGTGAAAATGACTGTATCTGTGATGAAATTAAAACAGAAGGATTTATAAAGGTTTTAGGATTATTATCAGCAGATAATATAGAAATTATTTCAGATAGAAAATCAAGAATTAATGAAATTGGTGGAGAAAA
>NZ_JBOGCC010000365.1:0-3540 GCF_051656525.1 Clostridium sp.
CAATTAGGTAATCCTGTCCGCCGGTCACGTTAGGATCCAGTCCGTCGTATTCCTGAATCCCAATCAACTTTCTGTTGCGGTCAATCTGAATGTAGGTTGGCGAACTGTAAACGATATCCTCGAACCACAGCGCGCCAGCGTGTTTGGTGATACCTTTCTTGCCGACAATGTTAGTCTCGTCAGCCAAGTAAGCCAGATAGCTTGCTGTGTGCTGGCGCTCGTACGCTGCCGGATCGATGGTCATTGTCACGCGGTCAGGATCTGGCGGACCCGACGGACTGTTCTTGCTGCTTTCAACCTTGAGCGGTGCCGCCACGGTTAATGTGTGCGCACTGAATGTGTCATAACCGCCAGACAGGTTCTCGAACGAAACGCGCGGTGTGAGTTCGACTACGCCGGCTGATTTATCTACCAGCTTGGAAGTCGGCACCTCAATCTTAGTTATACCACCGATGCTGCTAGTACCATCGTCAAGGATCAGGTTTCCGCCACCGGTAGACGTTGGCGGCGTCAGTACCAGTTTGTCGCCCTGCTTAACGGCGGTGAATTGCTCGAACTCGATAGACTTTTGGTCGGTATAGTCTGTCCCATCAACGGTCACATCGATGCCGGTCGCCGGATTGGTCAGCGCCACAACTGCGATTTTACCGTTGTCGCGGGTGCTCAGGTTTGCGCCCGGAAACTCCAAATTCTCCACGTCGAAGTTCTTCGAGCTCGGCTCCTGACCGTTGCTGACGTTTATTTTCTGCTTGTCGATGGTGATAGTGGCCTGCTGGGAACCATCATCGCTCACCGTGGCACCGATAAAATGTAACGCGTTAATGTCATCGAAAGCGTGGTTGCCGATATCCTCAACATGCAGGCCGCTAATTTTCTGCGCAATGTTGGACTGCATCACCTGCATGTCAGCTTTCACACTTTGGTCTAGCTGCTGAATAGCTGCGGTATTACCATGCGCAATTGCGGTGATTGTTACATCGTTCTGTTGCAATGTCTGTAAGTGCTGCTCAGCGGTGTTTACGCGGTTGGTAAGGTCGATATCGGTCTGTTGCAATGTCTGAATGTGACCTTCCGCAGTAGTCACGCGGCTGTCGATAGCATTCTTATCCTGCTCGTGCTGGTCCACCTGCGTTTTGAGCGTGTCGAATCCTTCAACGTCCGCGCCGTCGACTAGCTTGTACGTGTCCGCCGGATCCAGTTTTTCCAGCTTCTCGCCGATCTTAATTGTCATTACTGCACCTCGAATGAGACTGATTTGGACGCTGTCTGATTGTCACTCACGTACACCATTCCCACCGCACCGTCCACTGTGACCGGATAGGACTGCCACACCGCGGTGAACGCATGTGCAAAGCTAAAGCCGGTAATCGCACCGAGCACATCAGGGATCCACACGTACATGTACGCAGGAGTCGCGTCCGCACGTGCGAGTGTAATATCGTGACCGATGATCACGTGATCTTGCTCGGTCGTGCCGGTCTTAATTTGCGCCTCGGTCGGCGGCTTGGCGGTCGTGAACCCGAACCATATTGCGTGCTGGTCGGCTGGCGGATTAGTTGCGAACATGGCGCTGATGTCTATCAGGTCGGTGTCGATCACTTGCTGCCCACTCTTGAACGTTAGTGTGATAGTGCGTGACGCTGGGTTAACCTTGCTTTCCACCTTGTCGATTTTTGCCGCTTGCAACGACTGTATCGACTGCAGCATATTGGTGATCTGCCCCTTCAAACTCACAATGTCTTGAGCGGTGATAGCTGCACCACTTTCCAGCGCGGTGATGCGTGTCGCATACGGTGCAATGGCGGCGGCGCACGCTTGGTCAAAGTCCTGTTGTGTCTTGACGTACAACCCACTGATGCGTTGCGTCAATGCGTCAATCTCGCCCTGCGTGACGTCGGCCGACAATGTGACCACACGTCCCGCTACGGACACAGATAGACCGTCACCGATTTGCATCACGTCAACGAGGTGTTGAACTCCGCCGACCTTCTCGATTGACAGTGGTGAGCCGGATGCGCCGTTTTGACTCACCCAGTAGCGCGTACCGTCACGCTTGGACGCCAACACCTGATAGTCGCTTGCCGGAACGCCGAGTGACGCCTCTTTCGCATCCAGAGCGTTTTGCAACCCGGTCACATCCGCAATACCTGTAGCGGGGTGCCCGGGTATCTCAACGGTGAACGACGACGGATCCGCTACCTTCTGCTTGATGACCACACCTGCACCGGTAAAGTCGAACTCCGATGTGGTTTCATTGAGCATCTGCCCATCACGCGACACCTTGAGACGTACCGGTGCATTCTCGGCGCGGGTCGCTGCGGCTTCCGCACGTGTGGCATCGGTTGCAGCACTCTGTGCCGCTTGTGTCGATGTTGTCGCATCCGTTGCAGCCTGTACCGCTGACGCACTGGCATTTTGTGCGGACTGCTCGGCGGCGTTCATGTACTGTGCGGCTTGTCCGGCGCTGGTGGCTGACTGCGCGGCACTCGCGGCTGATTGCGTTTTCAGCGCTTCCACATCTTTCTTGGTCTGCGCTGTAGCCGACTCGTTCAAGTCCGCAGCACTGGCCGACTGTGCTGCTGCTGCGGCGGCATCCTGCGCCTGTTTTACATAGACCAGAATGTCCGTCGCATCACCGAGGATCTGTACTTGAATGTCACTACAGCTCATGGTTGCACCCGCGTGGTCAGTTGATTGATGGTTAGTGTTCCGGTGACGATAGGTTTTTCAAATTCCTCACCGTTCATCATCCAGATGTCGTAATAGAAGATACCTGCACCGAGTGTCCGAGACTGCTCCGGCGTGATATGGAAATTCACAGATTTGTTGGTGATTGGGGAATTGGCGGTCAGCAGTACGATGTCGTCCGAGTTGTTCCGGCGAACGGTAAACGTACAGGTCGCAGCTGTCAGGTCGATAGCTGTCTGGAACAGTAAGTTGAAATCGTGGTTCTCTCCGTACCCTAGCGTTACGTTATTTACCACTGGTGCGCATGTGCTGCTGTACATATGACCCCTTTCGCGGCCACAAAAAAAAAGGCCGTCTACCAAAATGTTGGTAAAACAGCCCGTTCTGGACACATTATAACAACGCGCAGCGAGGATAACAACTGTGGAGGTGTTGACAGGTTGGTCAAATGACGGTAGAGTTAATTCACCAACTAGAGAAGGAGTGACAAAGATGCAAAAGGGTCAGAAAGTAAAATGTGTGGAGTCATACGATACGGCAGTCACCGAAGGTAATATTTATCCGGTGCATGCAGGGTATAAAGATCCCGATACGGTTTGCGGTGGGCGCGTCCTGAGTGATGGGTTTATTACAACTTCTGACGAAGGTGATGAAATTTACTGCATGTACCCCGCCTGTCTCTTTGGTAAGTGGGAGCTGGTGCAGGAGTGACACATAAAGTAAAGGGGCGCAATGCGCCCCTATTAAGCCCGTAAGAACCGCACGCGGGGAGCGCCGGGCTAAACGCTATTACCCCCGCGTGGGTTACTGCTCGGCGTTATTCGCTTCTGCAATGCGATTAACGAGTGTTTC
>NZ_JBOGCC010000366.1:0-72913 GCF_051656525.1 Clostridium sp.
ACTGTATCTTCTTCTATTTTTCCTTTCATAGTTTTTAAGAATGTATCAATATGAATTATTCCCTTTCCTGTAAAAGACCCCTTATTAAAAATATCTTGATATGTATCTGAATAAGCTATTCCATAACCATCAACTCCTCCAGTTCCACCAAAAACTTTAGAAAACATTGTCTTATTTTTGCTTTCTAATGAAATTGATACTTTAGGTTGCATTATTCCATATCCACGCTGAACTCTATCAACAGATACTCTTGGTTCATTTAAAGGATGACTCATTGCACCTACTAATCTTTTTAAGATATTCCTTTTCATAAATGTATCTGTATCTAGTGTTATTATATATTTTGAATTTTTTAATATATCTATATCTGATGAAAAAAGATTATATGTTGTTTTCTCGCCTCTTAAAAGCTTCATAAACTCTAAAAGTTTTCCTCTCTTTCTTTCCCATCCTATATATTTTTCTTCACTTTTATCATAAATTTTCTCTCTCATTAAAATAAAGAATTTAAGATTTCCATATTCATCATTTAATTTATCTATTTCAGATTTTCCATATTCCCATAACTCTTTTTCTAATGCTGTTTCTTTTTTTATACTATCTACAAAATCACCTAGTATTATAAAATAAGCATTTTCATCTTTATTGCTAATATACATAACTCTTAATTTATCTATTAAAAAATCAATCTTTTCTTTTTTCTCAATTATTGTTGGTACTACTACTGCTGTTTTATTTTTCTCACCAATTCCATTTTTAAAATTAATCTTAGGAATATGAGTAGTTTTTTTAAATCTTGGAACAAAATAATTAATCAATGATGTAACCATTTCACTGCATGGAAGAAGAATTATTATAAATGAAAGTATTTGTTCAAAAGTGCTTATAGTATTATATCTAAAAATATTTGCTAAAATTATTATTAATAAATCTAAAAATATACTTCCTAAGATATTTCCTAAAATAAATACCTTCTCATTAAGATTTGTTTTTACTTTTTTATGTATATTAAATTCTTCTAAAAGCTCATACAAACCATAATCAACTATGTAATATCCAATATGAATTATATGTCCTTTCTTTCCTTCTTCAAATCCTTTTCTTGAAATCTCTAAAGCTTTCTTTGTTATATCTATTCCACTTAAACTATATTTTCTACCTAACTCTTCAATAGAATGTCTATAATAGTCTTTCGAAGACTCTTCCATATTTTCATAAACACCACTATAATCTTTATTTAAAAGAATTTCCATCATAGATGTTTCCTTAAAAAAATCACACCATTTTAAATCTTCTATTTTTCTAAGTGCTATTATACTTTTTTCAATTTCTTCTCTAATATCATCATTTAATAAAAGTTTTTCTGCATCATCTTTTTCATAAATATCACCAATGAAACTTCCAAGATTACAAATTTTAAGTAATAAATATACTTTTAAGAAAATTGGAATAGATACAACTTCTCCATAAGTTAAATATTTATTTTCTTGTACAACATATTCACTTAAACTTTTTACATCCATCTTCACTTCATTTTTTATTATATTTTTACAGATATAATAAACACGTGGGAGTTCTTTTTTATTTTCTACAGGTAAACTAAAGAAATACTTCTCTGGAAAATTCCTTTTTACCATTTTAAACTCTCTCTCTAATAAAAATGTATTATCTAAAATCCATTCACTAACTTCTATTTTTATTGCGCCTTTTTTTATTGCTTTATATATTTTTTTATAACTTTCCCTTAATCTTTTATATCCATTATTTAAGTCATTTAAAAGATCTCTCTTATATTTTCTAGATATTCCTTTATTCATAATAAATTCCTCTTTTACCTATAAATTTGATAAATTTCTACAACTTAGTTTATCCAAATATTTATGAATTTATTACAAATTTCATTACATTTTTATCCATTTAAAGTTGTTTTTTTACATAATTTATGGTAAATTTAAATAAGAGATTTATACAATCTCTCCTTTAGAAATATTTTAACAAAAAAAATCACTTGTACCATTTTGGTGTAAGTGATTTTTCTTTATCTATATTATTCTGATGCTTGTTCTAAATTAATAAGTGCAGTTGTTAAATCATTATTTACTTTATAATTTTCAGCTTGTAACTCTTTATTTAAATCAGTATTTTTGCTTCAGCACCAAGTAAAGCTCCACCTGTATAATGTCATGTATATTTCCCTCAAAAAATAAATTTTTTTGTATATTTTATTATTACTTACTGTTTCACTATAAATTTATATTCCTTCAAAAACAATTTTATTTTTTTAAATATCAATAAATATATTTGTTGTATTATCAATTTTGAATAAAAAGTATATCTTAAATAGATATTTTTTATTTCTTCATATATTAATCTAATAATTACATATATTTATTATTGATTTTATGTCCATGTAAATCCATATCATTTTAATAAAATCATATTAATAATGTGTAAATTATAGTAATTGTTCAATTAATGTTCAACTTTTTTGTGTATAATAATATTTGTATTATTATTAATTAATTAATAACTTTAATACTAAATTCAATTTTACAGATATAGCGAGGATTATTATGATAGACAAAAAAGATGCTCGATTAATGAGGATACTGAGTATTTATTCCAGATTAATTAAAGGAGACGGTATAACAAAGAGACAAGCTGCCTCTTTATTTAACGTTACAGAAAAAACTATTCAACGTGATTTAGAAGACTTAAGAAATTATTTCATCATTGATGGTGACGAACTTGATAATGCTAAACTAGTTTATAACCGTAGCAAACATCAATATTTAATTTCAAGGGGCGAGCACTAGGTTTACTTCAGTTCTAGTGTTCTTATATTAATTATAAAATTTCTTATATGAAACTTTTATAATATTATTTTCAATATTTATATTTTCACTAGCATATAATTTATATGCTAAATTACATATTTCATTAGCTAATATTTTAGTATCACTTATAATAGTTCCTAGCATATCTCCACTCTTCACTGAATTAATTCCTTCTTTTGTTCCATCCACGCCTATAATTATTGGATTGTATTTTTTATTTTCTTTTATATTATTTTTACTTATAGCTTCTCTAGCACCTATTGCCATTTCATCATTATTAGAGAATATTACTTCAATTTTATCATCATAATTGTCTATCCAATTTTTCATAATGCCTTTTGCTTCATCCCTTCTCCAATTAGCATTTTCACTATCTATTTTCTCTATATTAAGTCCATTTTCAGATAATTCTTTTATGCAATATTCACTTCTTAAAATTGTATCTTGGTGTCCTTCCTCTCCTTCTAAAATAGCATACTGAAGTTTTCCATCATTATTCTTATCTACTTCCCCTCTATCTTTTTTGTATTTATCAATTAATATTTCTCCTTGCATCTTTCCTGCATCACTGCCTTCAGTTCCTACATAATATACCTTCTCCCATCTCTCCATATCTTTATCGACAATTTCTCTATTAAAAAATATTACTGGTATATCTGCTCTTTTGCATTTATCTATTATTTCCGCACTCTTTGTTCTATCAACAATGTTTATACATATAACATCATATTTTCCCTCTATAAAATTATCTATTTGACTCTTTTGTACTTCCATATCTTCTTTTCCATTTAGTATATCTACCTTTACTTTCTCATCTCTCTCTTCGCTAATCTCTACTGATCTTTTTTCTATTTCAGCTCCTACTGATCTTACAAATACATCATCACCACTATATAATGTAACTCCTATCCTCACTTCCTTTTCTTTTATCTCTTTTTCTCTACATCCACTTAATACAAAGCCACTAATTACTACTAAATTTATTAATGCTATTTTTTTAAACCCTCTCATTTCTTTTCCCCCTAAAGAGTTTTTAATTATTGAATGGAAATAAAATTCTTTGATTATTTTCATAATGCATATTCTCATAATTAATTAACTTTGAATCTATGATTACATTTTCTATATCCATGCCTTGAATTAATTTAGTTGCCGTTTTTATTCCTAGATACCCCATGTTAAACTCACTTTGAACTGAAATTCCATTGACACTTCCTCTTTCTAATGCACCAATTAAATAATTATTTGTTCCCACACCATAAATTTCAGATTTACTATAACTAAATAAATTTTCCTTAAGTCTTACTATTTTCTCTAACGTTTCTATATCAAATGAAACTATAATTTTTTCCTTATTACTTCCTAAAACTTTCTCAATTTCTTTTCTCTCATTTTTAATAAAGCTCATCTTATTTCTTGTCATTTTAATAGACTGTGCAAATCCTTCTATTCTTTCTTTTACATAATCGTTTTCTTCCTGAATTATTACTATCTCTTTATCAAAATACCCACGACTTATTACTTCATCTCCTAGTTTATACCCTATTTTTTTATTATTATAAGGTATGTTAGTAACCTTACCTTCTTTTATAGTTGATTCAATAACTATAATCGGTATCTTTTTCTCTCTATTTTCAATCTGATTTTTTATATAATTATATTCAACTGGCGAGATTATTATTGCATCTATATCTTCATTTAATTTTTTCTCTAGAATTTCTTTTTGCTCTTCCTTATTATTTCTCTTTCCCTTATTTATAAATTCAACATCTACATTAAATTCTTCTTTTGCTCTATCAATTCCATTTTCTAATCTAATAAAACTGTTATATTCTCCTCCATTAGTAATTACTACAATTTTATAAGATTTCACTTCTTCTTTTTTAAATATAGCTTCATTTATAAAAAATATTAATGATATGATTACTAATAAAAATAATCCTACTAAAATTCCTCTTCTTCTTATTCTCATACCCTTAAAATTCCTTCCTCTATACTTATAGCTTTCATATGAATTCTTACTGTTGTTCCTTCATCAAGTTCACTTTCTACACTTACTCCATATCCTTCTCCAAAGTATAGTTTAATTCTTTCATGTACATTTTTAAGTCCTACACCTGAACCTGCACCCTTCACCTTTGAATTTCCTGTAAGAAGATTCTCACATACCTCTTCAAGCATTCCCATTCCGTTATCAATAACTTCTATATATACATTCTCTTCTTTTCTATAAGCTTTTATAATAATTTCTCCATCTCCATACATATCCTCCATTCCATGAAATATTGCATTTTCAACTAATGGCTGTATTATAAGTTTTATAGATGCTAAATTTTTAACTTCTTCTTCAATTTCTATTGAGTAATCAAATCTATTTTTATATCTTATCTTTTGAATAGTTAAATAATTTTTAGCATGTTCAATTTCTTTTTCTAAAGTTATTATATTTTTTCCCTTACTTAAACTTATCCTAAAAAACTTTGCTAACGCGCTTACCATGTTAACGCTTTCATTATAGTTTTCTCTTTCTATCATCCATATAATAGAATCTAATGTATTATATAAAAAGTGTGGATTTATCTGAGCTTGAAGTGCATCTAACTCATTTTTTCTTTTAGCTTTTTCTATAATTACCATTTCATCCATTAATGTATTCACCCTTTTAGCCATTGATTTTATAGCTTTTCCCAAATGTTTTATCTCTGTACTTCCATTAATCTCTATATCTATATCATTAATATCTTCTTCTAATTTCTTTACAGATTTCTCTAGCCTTTTTATAGGATATGCTATCTTATGAGATACAAAAATATTTATGCTTCCAAGTAAAAAAAGAGTCATAAAAATTATAAATATAAAAAATATCTTTATTTCTTTATGGCTTTCAACAATACCCTTCACAGGAGTTACATTTATAATCTTCCACCCTGTATATCCAACAGTTTTTATAGTTACTATTCTTTCTTCTCCTAGAAATTTTTCTGTATGTGCACCATCTTCATAGTTTGCCTCTTTTTTATTATTCTCTTTTTCTAAATCTGAATAAATTAACTGCTGTCTTGGATGATAAATTATTTCACCATTTTCATCAGTTAAATACGTATACCCCTCATTATTTTTCTTATTTCTACTAAAAATCTTTTCAATACCTTTAAAGTTCATATCTACTAATAATACCCCATTAGTAGTTTGTCCGCCTTCATTTATTTCTACTGATCTACTTAAAGATACTACCCACTCATACTTACTCCCACTATATTCATAAAGATTTTGTATATGAGGAGTTGAAAAATGCATATTTTCCTTTTTTCTCATTGCTTCTTTAAACCAAGAGCTTTGTCTATAATTAGTATCTTTTTTTAAGTTTATTACAGGATATGATATTATCCCTTCCCCTAGTTCTGAAAATAAACAAATACTATTAAGACTTTCTTTATTTTCCTCATACAAAAGTTTTAATTCTAAATCTATATCTTCTTTCTCTAAATCTTTTTTCTTTATTCCATCATAATAAATAGTATCTGAAACTTTCATCATTTTTCTTAAATAATTATCTAAATTTGAATTAGTTTGCTCTAAAACTTCTATATTATTTTCTATAACTCTTTTCTCTATCTCTTTTGTATATCTAAAAAAGAGAATAGTTCCTATAATTAACATACTAGCTATAGAAACTAATGTAAAAGTAATAGATATAATTTGCTGAATAGTTAGTTTTTCAAATATATCTTTTATTTTTCTCTTTAACAACTTTCTCATATTGTCCCCTTAGCTTTTTCTATACTTTGAAGGTGCTACACCATATCTTTTTCTAAACACATAACTAAAATAATTTGCTTGTGCATATCCAACCTTTAGTGCTATCATGTATGCCTTATCTTCTGTTGTATTTAATAGTCTAATACTTTCTTCAAGTCTTATGTCAGTTAAATAATTTACAAAGCTTGTTCCTATTTCTTTCTTAAATAGGGTTGAAAAATATGTGGAACTAACATGTAAATGAGAGCATACTTGTTCAACTGATAATTCAGAGTCATTAAAATTTTCTTTAATATACTTTTTAGCCTCTTCAATTAAAACCTTTGAAGAGTTTATTCTTCTTCCTTTTATTTTTCTATTTATTCCTATTCCAAGTCTTTTTAATATATCTTCAACCTCTTCTAAAGATGTCATTTTCTCTATAAAGCTATATAAATTAAATTCCTCTTCTAAAATATCTTCTCCTTTAAAATCATATGATTGCATTAACTTCATTATTGAAATCATAATCTCCATTAAGTAAATTTTATAATCATTTAATGGAATAAGATATCCCTCTAAATTAATAAAAATATTTTCAATATATTCTTCAATTTCTCCTTCTGTTCCCATCTTTATAGAATCTAATAATCTCTTTTCTTCATCTCTTGTAAATTCTAAACTTACTACCTTATTTGGCTCTACATCTTTTATATAAATAGTTTTTCCTCTACCTAATATAAGCCTATAACTTAAAGCATCTTCAGCATCTCTAAAAGATCTTTTTATCTCTTTATATCTACTACATATATTCCCTATACCTATTGATATGGTCTTTTTAAAAACCTTATTAAACTCATCACAAATCTGATTTAAACCTTTTATCAGTAAATCAATAGTATTTTCCTCATCTATACTACATATTAAAATAACTTTATTTAAATAAAGAAATTCAGTATATAAACTGTATTCACTCATTTTTTCTTCTACTAATTTACTTATTGATATATTTACTAAATCTATATTTCCTTCAAAGCAATCCTCTTTTCTTAATGACTTAATATTATCTAATCTAATAATGCATGCTACTAAATCATTTCTTAAAAAATCTAAATTAAACCGCTTTATCTCCTGTCCATATTCAACATTTCTAGTTTTCCCTTCAATCATTCCTATTAAAAACTGTTCCTTTAATATAGGTAAACTTTCTTTATAATGTTTCTGAAGTTTTTCTATATCTCTCTTTTCTTTATATTCCCTATCTAAATTAAACTTAACCTTCTTTAAAATTGATGAAAGTTCTATTGCACTTACTGGCTTTAAAATATATTCTATTACATTAATTTTTATTGCCTTTTGTGCGTATTCAAAATCATCTGAACCTGAAAAAATAATTATCTTTATAGAAGGCATAGTTTCTTTTAATATTTTTCCTAGTTCTAATCCATTTAAAAAAGGCATTGCTATATCTGTAAGTACAATATCTGGATTTAACCTCTCAACTTTTTCTAATGCATCTTTTCCATTTTCAGCATCTCCAACTACTTCAAATCCATACTCTTTCCAATCTATCTTTTTAATAATTCCATCTCTAACTTCTTCTTCATCATCTACTATTAGTATTTTATATAAATCCATCTTCCCACCTCTTGTATAAATTTATATTTTTACCTTTTATTTCCTTTAAATTATATCATAGGTATATATTTTTTTACACAAGAAAAAAGCTGGCAAAAGCCAACTCTTTAAATTAAAATTCCAACTACTAACGAAAATGCTAGTAATACAAATAATATTATTAAAACCTTATCCATAGTTTGAACTGAAACATCTATCTTTCCATATAAAGTATCTCTAACAGTCTTTTTTTCTTCTTTTTTAACTTCTTCATTCATACTATTCATTCCTTATTATTTCTTTGCAATGTATTTTCTTACATCTAATGCAACTGCAACTATAATAATTAAACCTCTTATAATATATTGCCAATAAGCATTTACACCTATAAAGTTTAATCCATAATTTATAACTTGTAGAAGTACTGTTCCTAAAAGAACTCCAGGAATAGTTCCAACTCCTCCTGAGAAAGATACACCTCCAACTACACACGCAGATATTGCATCAAGCTCATAGTTAAATCCTGTTGCTGTTGAAGTTGAACCTGCTCTTGCAGCTTCTAAAAATCCTGCTAATCCATAAAGCATTCCAGCTATAATGAAGATTATCATAATATTTTTTACTATATTAACTCCTGATACAGCAGCTGCCTCTGGATTTCCTCCAATTGCAAACATATTTTTTCCAAGAGTTGTCTTGTTCCAAATAAACCACATAATTAATGCAACTATTGCTAAATAAAAAACTAAATATGGTATTTCAACACTTCCAAGTTTTAATGAACCGTTTACTGCATTTGTATATCTTGAATCTAAGTTTGCAACTGGTTGTGCTCCTAGTGGTGGTCTATCAATATAAAGACATGATATTCCAAAAGCTATAAGCTGTGTTCCAAGAGTAATTATAAATGCATGTATTTTAAGCTTAGCCACCCCAAATCCATTAATTGCACCAAATATTCCACCTATAACTATTGCAATTATTAATGGAACTGCAAGTGGTAATACTGGTAAATCAGGATACATTCTTGCAGCATATGTTGAAGACTGTAAAAGTGAGGCTGATACTATTGCTGTAAGCCCTAAAATACGCCCTGCTGAAAGGTCAGTTCCTTGAAGTACAATTAATCCTGCAACCCCTAAAGCCAATATTCCACGAGTTGATGCTTGGCTTAAAATGTTAGTAAAGTTCTTTAATGAAAGGAAGCCTGGCTCCTTTGCTATAAAAAAAAGTATCATTAAAAATAATACAATATATAATGCATAGTTAAGAAGAAAATCTATGACCTTCTTTTTATCTATCTTTCTTTCTACCCTCTCTTTTTCCATAAATATAATCACCCCTTTAAATATATTTTGCTGCCATAGTCATTATTTTCTCTTGTGTTAAACTTTTAGTTTCTCCAATTCCTGCTACTCTCCCGTTTGACATAACTAAAATCCTATCACAAATTCCAAGTAGTTCTGGCATTTCTGAAGAAACAACTATTACACCTTTTCCCTTTTTAGCAAGCTCTATTATTAATTGATAAATCTCATATTTTGCCCCTACATCAATTCCACGTGTTGGCTCATCTAATAAAAGAATTTCTGGTTTTGTTAAAAGCCATCTTCCTATAATAACTTTTTGCTGATTTCCTCCTGATAAACTTCTTATAGCAGTTTTAGAACTTGGAGTCTTTACTCTCATACTTTCTATAACCCACTGTGTATCTTCTTCCATCTTTTTAGCATTTAAAACACCTTTGCTGCTATAATCATTTAAATTTGCTATAATTGAGTTGAAATTTATAGAAAGTCCTCCAAATATCCCTGTTGCACGTCTTTCTTCTGTAAGTAATGCAAAACCATTTTCAATAGCCTTTCTTGAAGTTGAATTATCAACCTTTTTCCCATGAAGAATAACTTCTCCTTCACTATGTTTTGCAATACCAAATATAGTTTCTAAAAGTTCTGTTCTTTTAGATCCTACAAGACCTGCCACTCCTAATATTTCACCTTTTCTAAGCTTAAAAGAAGCATCTATAATAGAAGGCCTATACATTCCAGTTAAATTATTGACTTCTAATATAACTTCACCACACTTATTATCCTTTGGTGGAAATCTATCACCTAAATCTCTTCCCACCATAAGTTTTATTATTTTATCTGTAGTTAAATTTTTTGCTTCAATAGTATCAACCCATTTACCATCTCTCATAATCGTTACATCATCAGAAATTTGAAGTATCTCCTCCATCTTATGAGAAATATAAATTATTCCACACCCCTTATCCCTTAACTTATTTATAATCTTAAATAAATGAGCCACCTCTTCTTCTGTTAATGATGATGTAGGCTCATCTAAAACTAAAATCTTTGCATTATACGAAACTGCCTTTGCAATTTCAACCATTTGTCTTTGTGATACAGATAGCTTTCCTATCTTCGTCTTTGGATTAACATCTATCTCTAATTCATCTAAAACCTTTTTAGTTTCATTGAACAATTTTTTCGAATCAATCATTCCCATCTTAACTGGAAATCTTCCAAGCCAAATATTCTCCATAACATCTCTTTGCAGAACCTGATTAAGCTCCTGATGCACCATAGCAACCCCATTCTCCATAGCTTGCTTTGGATTTTTAAAATTTATCTTCTTACCTTCAATAAAAATCTCTCCACCGTCTTCAATATAAACACCAAACAAACACTTCATTAAAGTAGACTTCCCAGCACCATTCTCACCCATAAGAGCATGGACAGTTCTAGGCCTAACCTTCAAATTTGCATTATCCAAAGCCTTAACCCCCGGAAAGTTCTTACATATATCAACCATCTCAAGAAGAAATCTTGAATCTCCCATTAACACCTCACCACTCTTTATATATTTTTCTAAGTTAATAATTAAGAGTTAAAAGTTATTAGATTCTCCGCGATAAAATTTATCGCCAAATAAATTTCGAGTCCCCTAAAGCCTACTTATAAACTTTACCAAACTCTTACTTCTTCCCTCTTAACTCTTCATTAAAAACCCTTCCAGCGATAAAATTTATCCCCAGATAAATTTTGAGCCCCCACAAGACTTGCTTGCAAGTCCCTCAAATTTTTAATTCTTAATTCCTAATTACTTCACAAATTCCTTATATGGTATACGAATAGAAACCTCCGTATCATCAAACTTATGCTCTGTTCCTTCTGTTGCAGTTTTTCCATCAACTAAGTTTAATCCACAGTCTAAAAGAGCTTTTGCCATTGCTTCTGCATCTTGAAGAACTGAACCTGTCATTAATCCTCTTTCTATTAAATCTTGTGCTGCTGCTGTTGCATCAACTCCAACTACTGGAACTGTCTTTTTAGCATCTCCATTGTTATATCCTTGAGCTTGAAGTGCTGCTATTGCACCTTGTGCCATTCCATCATTATTAGCAATTACAACTTCAACATCATCTTTAAATCTTGAAAGCCACGCTTCTGTAGCATTTTGTGCTAATGCTTGATCCCAGTTACAAACTTGTTTTGCTAATTCTTCTGTTTTAATTCCTTTTTCATTTATTCTCTCAACTGAATATTTAGTTCTTGCTATAGCTTCTGGATTATCAGGTTCACCTTGAAGCATTACATATTGCATTTTTCCATCACCATTTTTATCTATAGCCTTTTGATCTTTTTCCCAAAGTTTAACTAAAATATCTCCTTGAAGAACTCCAGCTTCTTTTGCGTTAGTTCCAATAAATACTGATTTATCATAAGACTTTACTGCATCAGTAGTTCCAGGCTCTCTATTAAATAATACTAACGGAACTTCTTCATTTTTAATTTTATCTACTACAGTTTGTGCAGCTCCTGTATCAACTAAATTAACTAATAATAAATCCATATCTTTTTGAAGCAATGTATCTATACTGTCATTTTGAGTAGCTTGGTCACCCTTACCATCAACAATAGTAAGTTCAACCTTTCTACCATTTTCCTCTGCATACTTCTCTAAATTTTGTCTTACAGTTGAAATATAAGTATCATCAAACTTATAAAGACATACTCCAATCTTTACAGCCTCTCCTTCTTTAGAACCACCATCAGATGCAGGACTTCCTCCACATCCAACTAAAGAAATAGTCATTAATGCTGTTGCCATTGCCATCGCTAAAACTCTTTTTACATTTTTCATAAATCCATATCCCCTTCTATAATTAAAATTTTTATACTTGTTTTCGTTTACAATCTTATTATAGTTTTAACTCCCATTAAATTCCATTCAAAATCCTACACACTTATATCAAAAAACTTCCATCTTCAAAATCAAAAAAATTCAATAACTCATAAAAAAACTCGCCTAAGCGAGTTTTCTCCATAATCCTAAATTCTAAATTTTTAATTCTAAATTCCTAATTATTAAAGAATTCAGTAAATGCTTTAACAGTATAGTAATTGTCTTTTACTGAAGCTAATTCTCTAACTGAGTGCATCCCTATAAGTGGTGCTCCCATATCTATTACTGGAATGCAAAGGTCAGCAGCTGACATTGGACCTATTGTTGTTCCACCTCTTACATCTGATCTGTTTACAAACTTTTGCATTGGAACATTAGCTTTTTCACATATTGCAGTAAATATTGCTCCTGAATATGCATCTGTTGAGTAACTTCCTGATGCCGCTATTTTAAGAACAGGACCACCACCTAAAACAGGTCTATTTGTTAGGTCATGCTTTTCTCCTAAATTAGGGTGTACTGCATGTGCAAGGTCTGCTGAAATCATTACTGAATTTCCAAGTGCTCTAAAGAATTCTTCTGTATTCTTTCCAAGTCCTATTGCTATTCTTTCTAATAATCTTTTTATAAGACTTGAGTTTGCACCTTGTGATGTAAGACTTCCAATCTCTTCATTATCAACAGCAATCATAACTTTTGTACTATTTATCTCTTCACTATCTAATAAAGCACGTACACCTGCATACACCATCCATTTATCATCTAGTCCGCCAATTGAAATAAACTCTTCATCTATTCCCACTAAACATCCTTTTGTAAATTCATATAAGAAAAGATCAAAATCTAATATTTCTTCTTTCTTAACTCCTAAACTTTCACAAAGTATAGACATTAAATATCCTTCTTTTTCAAGCTTTTCATTTACAAATCCAGCTAAAGGTAATGTATCTTTTTGCTTGTTTATAGCGTAACCTTCATTTATAGTTCTGTTCATGTGGATTGCTAAATTTGGAATTATTAACACCGGCTTATTAACATCTACTAATCTAACTATTGGTTTTAATGGACTTTCACTTTTTAAAGTAACTCTTCCTGCAATGCTAAGAGGTCTATCAAACCAAGTGCTAAGAATAGCTCCACCATATCCTTCAGTATTTAACTTAACGTAGCTTCCTTCACTTACCATATCTGCATTTGGCTTAATTTTAAATCCTGGTGCATCAGTATGTGCTCCTATAAGTCTAAATCCATCTTCTACAATATCACCATTTCCTACAATAAAAGAAATAATTGCAGAATCATTTTTTTTCATATAATACTTTCCACCTTCTGAAAGATGCCAAGCATCCTTTTCAGAAAGTTCAACAAAACCTTCTTTATCTAACATTTTTTGAACTTCTGATGTTGCATGAAATGCAGTTTTACCGTTATCAATAAACTCCATTAATTCTCTTGCTAATTGTTTTTCCATTTGTATCACTCCTAATCTCTCTTGTTCTTCTTCTTTCATTTTACCATAAAGTTAGATTTAATTCTTTATAAAAGAGAACTAATCCCTGCTAATAATGAATCTCATTTTTTATTAAGTAATAATAATTATTAAATAGATTGATTAATAATTTTTTTTAGGGTACAATAACCTTATATTATTTAATAGGAGCATAAAATTTATGATATCAAAACTTTTAGTAAATACTTTTGTAAAGGATAATACTAACACTAAGGATAAAAAAGTACGTGATTCCTTTGGAACTTTAGGTGGAATTGTAGGAATTATAATAAACCTTATTTTAACAGCTATAAAAATTTCAGTTGGAGTTATAACTGGAAGTGTAGCCATCACTGCTGATGGGGTTAATAACCTTTCTGATGCAGGTTCATCAATAATAACTATAGTTGGATTTAAAATGTCTAACAAACCAGCAGATAAAGAACATCCATTTGGACATGGAAGGATTGAATATATATCAGCTTTAGTAGTATCATTTTTAGTAATCTTAGTTGGACTTGAATTTATTAAGACTTCAGTAGAAAGAATACTCCATCCAGGTCATGTAACTTTTGAAACTATTCCTTTTATTCTTTTAATAGTTTCAATCTTCTTAAAAGTTTGGCTTGCAAGCTTTAATAAATTTATTGGAAATAAAATTAACTCTAATGCATTAAAAGCTGCCGCAGTTGATTCTTTAGGTGACGTTTTTGCATCAACTTGTGTTGCAATATCATTTTTAGCATCAAAATTTACAAACTTTCCTATAGATGGATATGTAGGAGTCGTTGTTGCCTTAATTATTGTATATTCAGGATATTCATTAATTAAGGATACATTAAATCCATTACTTGGATCAGCACCAGACCCAGAACTTGTAAAGGAACTTGAAGAACTTTTACTTTCATATCCACATATAACTGGATTACATGATTTAATAATTCATAACTATGGACCTGGGCGTTGTATGGCATCAGTTCATGCTGAAATTCCAGCAGATATAGACATAATGTCCATTCATGCAATTATTGATAAAGCAGAACGTGAAATATCACATAAACTACAAATATATTTAGTAATACACATGGATCCAATCTGTGTATTTACAGATGAAATACAAGCTGCACATGATGAAGTAGAAAAAATAATAAAATACAATCCACTAATAAAATCAATGCATGACTTTAGAATAGTTGGAGATGGAAATGTTAAAAACTTAATCTTTGATGTAGTTGTAGACTCAAAAAATCTTAAGAAAATAATGAATGAACAAGCTTTAAAAAGCAATATAGCTAAGGCTATAAAAGAGCTTCATCCGGAGTATAATTGTATTATTACTATTGATCATGATTATACTTAGGAGTTAAGAATTTAGAATTAGGGGAATTGCAAGCAATTCTTCAAGAGGACTCAAAATTTACCTGATTGTAAATTTTATCGCTGTTGAAATATAAGTAAACTTTAAGTAAGTCCTAACATTTATGGAATTCTTGTAGCTCTGTCTACAAATCCAACCAAACCTTGAAACAGAAAGTTAAATAAAATAACCAAAGTAGATTTTAATTTTTCTACTTTGGTTATTTTTTTTAATCTTTTACCTTAAATTATAGATTTTTTAGCATTTATTATAATTGTCTATAATATTGCTATTTTCTATAGTTCTAATTTTAATTTAGTTAGTTTTACTTATACTCTATATTTTTCAGCTACTTGTATTAGTTTTTTTAGTTCACTTTCATTTTCTGAAATAAATTCATGAATATCTTCAAAACTTGGTTCTTTATATCTATGTGATATTCTATTTCTCATAAGCCTAGATTTTTCTTTAAATTAACTCTTAACTAAAAAAGTACTTTTGATAAGAATGTTTTTGTTCTTTCATTTTCTGGATTTTGAAATATTTTCTCTGGTGTTCCTTCTTCCATTATTATTCCTTCATCCATGAATAGTACTCTATCTCCTACTTCTTTTGCAAAACCCATTTCATGTGTTACTATAACCATTGTCATTCCTTCATTTGCTAGTGATTTCATTACTGATAGTACTTCTCCTACCATTTCTGGATCTAGAGCTGATGTTGGTTCATCAAATAGCATTACATCTGGCTCCATTGCTAGTGCTCTTGCTATTGCTATTCTTTGTTTTTGTCCACCTGATAAAGAGTTTGGATATGCTTTTGCTTTTTCTGTAAGTCCAACTTTCTCTAAAAGTTCCATTGCCTTTTTTTCACTTTCTTCTTTACTTTTCTTTTTAACTTTTATTTGAGATATAGTTAAATTCTCTAATACAGTTTTATGTGGAAAAAGGTTAAACTGCTGAAACACCATTCCCATTTTTTCCCTAATTTTATTTATATTTATTTTTTTATCTATTATATTTTCACCTTCAAATATTATTTCTCCATCTGTTGGAGTTTCTAAAAGATTTAAGCATCTTAAAAATGTACTTTTTCCTGAACCTGAAGGTCCTATTACTACTACAACTTCACCTTTTTTTATTTCTTCATCTATTCCTTTTAATACTTTATTTTTTCCAAAGTCTTTTTTTAAATTTTTAACGGATATCACTTTCTTTCATCCTCCTTTCTATATACTTCATTAATCTTCCTAGTGTAAATGTCATTATAAAGTAGAATACTGCTACAACTATTAGTGGTTCAAAAGGCTTGTATGTTGCACCTTTTACTATATTTGCACTAAACATTAAGTCATGTACTCCTATAAATGAAGCCATTGAAGATTCTTTTATTACTACTACAAATTCATTTCCTATAGCAGGAAGTATATTTTTAACTGCTTGAGGAACTATTATTAATCTCATAGCTTGTCCTCTTGTCATTCCAAGACTTCTTGCAGCTTCTAATTGTCCTCTATCTACTGCTTCAATACCTGCTCTAATAATTTCTGATACATATGCTGCTGAATTTAAAGAAACAGCAATTATTGCAGCAGTTAATGCTTCTATTTGAATTCCTAAAAATAAAGCTGACCCTGAATAAACCATTAAGATTTGTAAAATCATTGGCGTTCCACGAACAATCTCTATGTAAGTAGATGCAATTATATTAAGTGGCTTTACCTTTAAAACTATAAAATTAACATTCTTAAAAAAATATAATATTGAACCCATAAATGACCCAAACAAAACAGCAATAGCTGAAATAATCAAAGTCATCTTTGCTCCTTCTAAAAACACCGGAAAATACTCCAGAACAAAACTAAAATCCAACGTGTAACCCATAAATCCCCCTTCTAATTTAAAATTTAAAATTAAGAATTAGAGGAAAGGATTTGCCTTGCAAACCCTACTTTAATTCTACATTCTTAATTCTACATTCTTAATTTTTAATTCTTCATTTTTCTTTATTTGTTTGCTATTTCATTTGCTTCTATTATGAATTTTTCCATTTCTCCACTTTCCATTAATCTTTTTATTGTCTTGTTTACTTCTTCTATTAAAGCTGTTTCACCTTTTTTTACTGCTACTGAATTTCCTCCTCCATCTGCTTCAAATTCTATTTTTGTAAGCATCATTTCTGGATTTTTCTTTATTGCCATTTTTGCTACTGGTTCTTCTGTTACTATTGCTTCAACTTTTCCAGCTTTTAATTCTAAAATTAAATTATTTACATCAGCTAATAATGTTGGACTTTTAGCTTTTATTACATCCTTAGTTAATTTCTCTTGAGTTGATCCAAGCTGTGCTCCTATTTTTGCATCAGTTAAATCTTTTATTTCTTTAAATTTAGCCTCATCTTTCTTATTTATTAAAACACCATGTTTTGCTTCATAATATATGTCTGAAAAATTCACTACTTTTTCTCTTTCCGGATCTGGATTCATCCCTGAAATTATCATGTCTATTTGATCTGCTTGTACTGCTGATAAAAGTGAGTCAAATAACATTTCTTTCAGTTCAAGTTCTACTCCTAAATCTTTTGCTATTTCTTTTGCAAGTTCCACATCAAATCCTACAATAGTATCCTTTCCATCTATCATTGTATGGAATTCATATGGTGCATAATCGGCACTCATTCCAACAACTAATTTTTTATTGCTCTTTACTTGTTCAAGCTTATTTGTAGGTTTTACATCTTCTCCTTTTCCGTCTTCCTTTGCTCCACAGCCTGCAAAGCTTAACATCATAAGCCCTGCCATACACACAATCATAATTTTCTTTAAAAATCCTTTTTTCATATATACTCCTCCTATAAATTCATTTCCTTTTTTTACCTTGGTATAATTATACATCTTATTTTTATTTTTATGCAACCATTTTTTGGAATTTTTTATTTTTTATTTTTTTGTTTTTCTCATACAAACACATCATTTATTTGTTTTTCTATAAACATACATAGATTATTTTTTATGCATAAAACTAAAACAATATACTTATTTTATGCACACTTTTTCTCTATACTACTTTTTAATTATTATCTATTTTATCTTTTATCTATTACTTTTTAGCCTCTTTATCAAATTTAATACCTATTCTTCTCTTTTAGAACATATTCTCTACAAAAAGTATATATTGTACTATTATTAAATTTATAATACAAAGGAGATAGCTATTATGATTAAAAATAAAGATCGTCATATGTTTTTAGGTGGCAATACTTCCGAAGGATTTTTTTCATTTTTTAACTATATAATTTCACAAGAAGAAGCAACTAAAATCTATTGCTTAAAAGGTGGACCTGGCACTGGAAAATCATCTCTTATGAAAAAAATTGCCTTCTACTTCTCAACTAAAGGCTATAATATAGAACAATTTCACTGCTCTTCAGATGATCAATCCTTAGATGGAGTATTAATAAAAGAATTAAATGTTGCCCTTTTAGATGGAACTGCACCACATACAATTGATCCACAAACACCTGGCGCTATTGATACAATTATAGATTTAGCAACTTGCTTAGATTTTGAAAAAATAAAACCTAGTAAATCTTCTATTCTTTCACTAAACTCTCATATTGGAAACTGTTTTAAAAGAGCTTACAAATACTTAAATGCAGCTAGCATACTTTATAAAGATTGGTCAGATTTGAATAATAGTACTTTAGATAAAAATCTACTATTTAAATTTAATGTTTCTTTAAAAGATATGCTATTCCCTAATTGCAGAATAGCTCCACTAGGGAAAGAAAGACACCTATTTTCAACAGCTTTTAGTCCAAATGGAGTTGTCTCATACACATCATCACTTGCTGAAAACTTAGATTCAATATTCATTCTAAAAGGAGAGCCAGGACTTTCAAAAAACGAAATACTAAAAGAACTTGGAAATACTGCAATTGGCTACGGATATAACATTGAATACTACCACAATCCAATCCTTCCAAATAAAATTTCACATCTAATAATTCCAGAATTAGATACTGGAATCTTTTCAGAAGGAGAAATATCAAAACTAACAATTAAAGGCACAACCTTTAATCTTGAAAATATGTGTGATAAAACTAAATTACTAACTTTAAAAGAAGATATAAATTTCAATAAGGAAGAATTTGAAATACTTCTAAATAAAGCACTATCTTTAATAACAGAAGCAAAATTAACACATGATACACTTGAAAAAATTTATGTAGACAATATGGATTTTAATAAGGTAAACAAGATTTATGACACTATAGTCCATGAAATTGAAAGTCTATAAATATTGTTTATTACCTTATATATTTAAAAAGGTTTCTTTAATATGAAACCTTTTTTATTTAAATCAAATCTACTTGCATATATTTGAATATTCTGTTAATTCATTCTAATTTCAAAAATTTACCGCTATTTTTGATTTAAAATTAACTTAAGTTTACGAACTAATTTTTTATAAGAAGGTGCTAATTATTATGAAGGAATCACATAAAATTCTATTTGACTCTTTTTCTATTGGAAATTTAACTTTAAAAAATAGATATGCAATGTCTCCTGTTGTTAATATGGGATATTGTGATGTTCAAGGCGCTTATAATAAACGTGGAACTGAATATTTTATAGAACGTGCTAAAGGTGGTGTAGGCTTAATTATTACCGGCGTCAATCTCGTTGATAATGGCTTAGAATGTTTTGAAATGCCATCATGCCCTTGTCCTACTATAAATCCTAAAGCCTATATAACTACCGCTCGCGAAATGACTGAACGAATCCATGCATATAATAGTAAAATCTTTTTACAACTTGGTGCTGGAATGGGTAGAGTTGGAATGCCATATTTAATGAAAAATAGGGTTGCTGCATCACATTCTTCTAATCGTTGGGATCCTTCAATTGAACATCGTGAAATAACCATTGAAGAAATTCAAACTTGTATTAGAAAGTTTGGAGAATCTGCATTAATTGCTAAAAAATCTGGATTTGATGGTGTTGAAGTACATGCTGTACATGAAGGTTATTTATTAGATCAATTCGCTATTTCTTTATATAATACACGAGATGATGAGTACGGCGGATGTCTAGCTAATAGACTTCGTTTTGCCGTTGAAATAGTTCAAGAAATAAAAAGAGTATGTGGAAATGACTTTCCTGTTTCATTAAGATACAGCCTTAAAAGTTTTGTTAAAGACTTTAGACAAGGTGCACTTCCTGGCGAAGAATTTATTGAAAAAGGTAAAGATACTGAAGAAGGCTTAGTTGCAGCACAAATCCTGGAGCAAGCTGGATACGATATACTTAATGTTGATGCTGGTACTTACGATTCATGGTATTGGAATCATCCACCTATGTATTTTAATGAAGGAATGTATCTTCCATTCTCAGAGCAAGTAAAAAAAGTAGTAAATATTCCAGTTATTGTTGCTGGTAGAATGGATAATCCTGATTTAGCTAGTAATGCTATAAAAACAGGACAAACAGATATTGTAGCACTTGGAAGACCTCTATTAGCTGATCCTTACATCGTAAAAAAAATTAAAGCTGAAATTTTTGATGCTATTAGACCATGTCTTTCTTGTCATGAAGGATGTATGAATAGAATAAGTAAGGGTGTTCCTATATCTTGTGCTGTAAATCCTGCTTGTGGTAGAGAGGAAGACTATAAGATTACACCTGCACTCTTTAAAAAGAAAGTTGCTATAATCGGTGGTGGTATTGCAGGTATGGAAGCTGCTAGAGTTTGTGCTCTTCGTGGTCATGAAGTTTATCTATATGAAAAATCTTCTTCCCTTGGTGGCAACCTTATTCCTGGCGGAGTACCTAGCTTTAAAAGAGATGACTACAAGTTAATTTATTGGTATGAACATGAATTAACTTCTTTAAAAGTAAATATAAAATTAAATACATTTATGGATAAAACACAAATACTAAGCTTAAATGTAGACACAGTTATTATTTCTACAGGATCTACTCCTATTAAACTTCCATTCTCATCTAATGACTCAGTTAATGTTTTTACTGCTGATGAAGTATTATTAAATGAAACTAATGCCGGTAAAAATATCGTTATTATTGGTGCTGGACTTGTTGGTGGTGAAACTGCTTTATGGCTTAGCAAAAAGGGGAAATCTGTTAGAATTATAGAGGCTACTAATAAAATCTTAGGTGGAGAACATGCTCTTCCTTTTGCCAACTATGATATGTTAAAAGATTTACTTAATTTTAATAATGTAGATATTTTATTAGAATCTAAAGTTGAAAAAATAACAAAACATGGTGTACTATTAAGTACTAAAAAAGGAGCTAAAGAAATTTTAGCTGATACTGTAATTACTGCAGTTGGTTATAGATCTGAAAATAAATTATATGAAGATTTAAAATATGATATCTCTGATATATATCTATTAGGCGATGCTAAAAATGTGAAAAATGTACATTATGCAATATGGGATGCATATGAAATAGCGCGCAATATTTAAATACAAAAAGTATTCCTAAAATTAGGAATACTTTTTCTTTAACTTTCTTTTTTTATTATGGATAATCTATGCAATGCTCTAGTTGCCATAATATATTTAACTAAATCAGGTGAAGTTCCATCTTCTAATATTATAACTCCATCAAACTCTAGACCTTTGGCAAAATAAGCTGGCATTATAACTTTTCCACCTTTATATAAAATATCATTTCTATCAAAAGTTAAAATCTTTGTTTTTTCTTTTAATCTTGGTGATATTTCTTTTAGTACTTTTTTATTTTTAGTTATTATAGCTATACTCTCTAGTCCTTCTTCTTCATAATCTTCTATTATTGAAAGTATTGTATCTATTGTTTCATCTAGTGTTTCTACTTCTTCCTCTAACACTTTCTCACCATTTCTAACTAATGGAACTATTTTTTCCTCTTTTAAGAATTTACTTGCATATTCCATTATCTCTTGTGTTGAACGATAACTTTTATTTAATGAGTAATTTGTTACTTTCCCTTTAAATATACTATCTAAATTAACCATAGCTACTTCTTCATTTGTATCTATAAGCCTTTGATTACTGTCTCCAACTATAGTCATACTTGTGCATCCTGTCATTTCTTTTAGAATTTCATACTGCATATAAGTATAATCTTGTGCTTCATCTATTACAATATGTTTATACTCTTTACTTGTTTTCTTTCCTTCAAGCTTTATCATTAAATAAAGAATTCCTACTAAATCCATATAAGTTAACTTTTCTATATTCAATTCTTTTTTATAAATATCTACAGTTTTTTCTCTTTCAATCCAAGAATTTAATTCAGTTCTTGTATTTATAACTTCTCTTATTATCTCTCTTATTCTTATTCTTCTTTGGAAGTCTGCATTATTTTTTTCAAAGATTAACACATCTTCTTTTACTTCTTTAAGTTTTTCTTCTATCTCTTTATTTAAAGTTCTAACTTCCGCATCTCTCATATCTTTTATTTTTGAAACTATTATTCTTTTTATCTTTTTACTTCTTCTAAATAAAGGCATGTTTTTATAGTAATTATCAAATAAGTCTTTTATCTCTTCTTTTGTCATTACTAGTTTGTCAAAGAATTTTACATCCTCTATTTTAAAGTAATTTTCATTTAAGTCTTCAACTATATCATTTAATTTTTCTACAAAACCTTTTGAACTTTTTTCTTTATAGTCTTCTAGATTTTTTATATTTCCATTCATAGCTTCTTCCATATAATATGAAAAACCAATAATATCTTCATCTAAGCCAATTTCATCTTTTGCAAAAACCTCAAATGTCATATTATCTATTCCATCTTCACCAAGTGATGGCAGTACATTGCTTATATAATCCATAAATATATCATTTGGTCCTAAAATTAAAATTTTATCACCAAATCTTTTTCTTTGATTATATAAAAGATATGAAACTCTATGAAGTGCTATAGTTGTTTTTCCTGAACCTGCAACTCCATTTACAACTATTACTTTATCAGCATCTGCTCTTATTATTTCATCTTGTTCTTCTTGTATAGTCATAACTATATCTTTTAATTTATCATTACTATTATTAGTTAAAACCATTTGAAGTATTTCATCTTTAACATCAAGTGCTGAATCGAATACTCCTTTTAATTCACCTTTTTTAACAATGATTTGTCTTCTTCCAAGTATATTTGCATCAATTTTTCCTGATGGTGCATCATAACTTGAAGTTCCAAGAGTCCCTTTATAAAAAAGAGATGCAACAGGAGCTCTCCAGTCTACTATAACTGGTTCATAAGTTTCTTCTGGTGTTAAGCCAAATCTTCCAATGTACATTTCTTCTGGCATACTATCATCTTCAATAAAACTTATTTTTCCAAAGTATGGACTTTCCTTTAGCTTTGTAAACTCCTTTAATTTTCTATCAATAGTTCTAAATGCTTCTTCTTTTACATACGCCTCATGGTCAAAATATTCTTGAATCAAATCCTCATCATCTTTATAATCTTCAATTACTTTTTTTCTATAGTCTATAATATACTCTGTAATATATTTTCTTTTATCAATATAATTTATTATCTCACGATTAAGAACATTTAAGGTTTCCCCTAAATGTTCTCTCTCAAATGAGAAATCCATGTTTTTATCCATAAGAATTCTCCTTTATTTGTTATTTTCATCTCCATCATTTTTTTCTTCTATTGATGGTTTTTCTAAATTTACTGTTGTTACTTTATCTTCACCTTCTATAGCGGCTTCATCTTTTTCATGTTGCATTTGTTCTAATGCTTCATCTAATGCAGCAAATTTAGCTTTTCTTTCTTCAGCTTCACGAATTAGCTTTTCTTCATTTTTTCTTGCTATTTCTTCAAGCTTAGCTTTTCTAAGTTCTTCTGCTTTCTTCTTAGCTTCTTCAACTTCTTTTTTAGCAGCCTCTCTTATTTTATCTTTTTCTTCTTTTTTAACTTTCATTTCTGGGTATTTTTCATAGACAATCTCCATGAATTCATCTCCCATGATAGTTTCTTTTTCTAAAAGAACTGTTGTAATTGTATCTAAAAGATCTCTATTTTCATTTAATATAGTTCTTGCTTTTTTATGACAAGTTCGTACTATATTTAATACTTCTTCATCTATTATTGTAGATGTTTGCTCACTACAGTTTCTAACTGCTCTTCCATCTAAATATCTGTTTTGCACTGATTCTAATGCCATCATATCAAATCTATCAGTCATACCATAAACAGTTACCATACTTCTTGCAGTTTGTGTAGCTCTTTCAATATCATTTGATGCTCCTGTTGAAACAAGATTAAATACTTCTTCTTCAGCAGCTCTTCCACCAAACATTACTGTTATTTGGTTCATTAAATCTTCTTTAGATACTAAATACTTCTCATCTTCTGGAAGTTGCATAGTATATCCTAGAGCTCCCATAGTTCTTGGAACTATAGTAATTTTGTGTACAGGATCTGAATCTTCCAAAAGGGCTGCTACTAAAGCATGACCAACCTCATGGAATGCAACAGAATCCCTTTCTTGTTTTGAAAGAATTCTGTCTTTTTTCTCTTTACCTGCTATGATATCTTCAACTGCTTCTCTTAAATCATCTTGAGAAACTTCTTTTCTACCTTCTCTAACTGCTCTTAAAGCACCTTCATTCATAATATTTGCAAGGTCTGCCCCAACAGCTCCAGGAGTACTTCTTGCTATTTCTTTTAAGTCTACATCTGGACCTAATTTTACATCCTTAGAATGGACCTTTAATATAGCTTCTCTTCCTGGGAAGTCTGGTCTATCAACTATTATTCTTCTATCAAATCTACCTGGTCTTAATAATGCTTTATCAAGAATTTCAGGTCTATTTGTTGCAGCTAATATTACTATTGCTTTAGTTGAATCAAATCCATCCATTTCAGCTAGTAATTGGTTAAGAGTTTGTTCTCTTTCATCATTACTTTGCATCTGATTATCTCTACTCTTACCTACAGCATCAATCTCATCTATAAATATTATACATGGAGCTTTTTCTGCAGCATCTTTAAATAATTCTCTAACTCTCTTAGCTCCAGCTCCTACAAACATTTCAACGAAACTTGAACCTGAAATTGAGAAAAATGGAACTTTAGCTTCTCCTGCAACAGCTTTTGCAAGAAGAGTTTTACCTGTCCCTGGAGGTCCTACTAAAAGAGCTCCTTTAGGTAACTTTGCTCCAATTTCAGTATATTTTTTAGGATCATTTAAATAATCTATTACTTCCACCAGGGATTCCTTGGCCTCTTCTTGACCTGCTACATCATTAAATGTAACTCCAATCTCATCTTCCATATATACCTTGGCATTGTTTTTTCCAAATGGCATCATTCCGCCACCCATTTTTCCTGACATTTTTGAAAATACAAATTTCCACATAAACACTAGAACTAAAGCCATCAATCCATAAGTAACCAATGTATTTATAAGTGGTGAATATGTTGGATTTTGTCCTGTAAAATTAACACCCGCTTTTTGTAGCTCTGGTATTAAATTATTATTTGGAATATTCACTGTATATAATGATTTCCCTTTAAATTGAGTGTTATCTTTTGGAGTTATTAATAACTCGTCTGGTGTAATTGTTACTTCTGATATTTGCTTATCATTTAATAATTGTTGAAATTGAGTATAACTTATTTTCTCATTCATGGATGTATTTCTAATATATCCTGCTGATAAAACAAGAGCTACTGCTATTATTATATATATAATTACAGTTTTTCCTGGTCCTTTCATCATATTAGGACTATTTTTATTATCATTATTTCCATTTCCCTTATTAAAGTCTTTCTTTGGGTCCATTCTTCCACCTCACCTTTCTCTATCTTTTCAAGAATCCTATATTGTCAAAAGGATATATCCTAAACACTGCTTTTCCCATAATATCCTTTGCTGGAATATATGGATTTTTCCAAAATCTTGAATCATATGAATTTGCCCTATTATCTCCTAAGAAGAAATATTCCCCTTCAGGAACATGAAATTCCTGATATGTTGACATTGGATATTTTACATAGCTCTGGTCTATCTCCTTACCATTGACATATACATTACCTTGAACAATCTTTACTGTATCTCCTGGGAGTCCTATTAATCTTTTAATTAATACTTTTCCAAGCTCCTGTGAATAGAATACTACAATATCTCCCTCTTTTAGATTTTGTGGTTCATACACTCTAGTCACTAACAATCTATCTCCCACATTTAAAGTTGGTTCCATGGAACCACTAGGTATTTTAACCTTAAATATAAGAAATTTATTGATTAAAAATGCTATTGCAAGGGCTATTAATATCGGTAATATCCAATCAAAAAATATGTTGCTTTTTTTTGGCTTTTTCTTTGGCAAGTTACTGCCCTCTGTAATTATAGATTCGTTTATCTTTTCCTCACCCATTCATTCACCTACATTTCTTTAATTAAGCTACTTACCATCTAAATATTTGATATTAAAATTTTAAAACTAGGGCATCTATAATTTCTTGTTAAAAAACAAATTTTATATCTTTTTAATCATTTTTTTGCTTATAAATATAAAAATTTTTATCCCTTATTATTTTACCACCTATTTCAAAATTTATATATAGTTATTCTTTATTAGTATATCATAAAAATTACATAAAATTCTTTCAAAGTTATGTAAATTCATTTTATCTTCATACAAATATTTTATTTTTTATAATTTCCTATTTCTTTCTCTCTTATTTTTATCATTTCTTTAAATATCTCCTCTTTAAACCTTAAGAAAAAGAATGTATTTCTACATTCTTTCCTACTTTCTTAAAAAATATAACACTTTTTATTTAATAATTCCAACATTATTAAATGGATAATATCTAAATATAGCTTTACCTCTAATATCCTCTTCATTTATATACGGATTTTTCCAATATCTTGAATCTTTTGAATTTGCTCTATTATCACCTAAGAAAAAATATGATTTTTCTGGAACTATATATTCAGCATAAGTCTCCTCTGAAAATTTAACATAATCTTCTTTAAATTCTTCTCCATTTATATATAACTTTTTTCTATCAATTAAAATTGAATCACCTGGAAGTCCTACCACTCTTTTTATATAAAGAGAATCTTCTTCCTTAAAATCAAATACTAAAATATCTCCTCTGTTTATTTTTCCATAGTCATAAACTCTTTTTGCTATCAGCCTATCTCCTACATTTATAGTAGGCATCATTGATTCTGATGGAATATGAACTGTGAATATTAAAAATTTATTTATTAGCATTGCTAAAATATAAGCAATAACTAAAGGAACACCCCATTCCTTCAATATTTTTTTCACCATAATTTTACCCAACCCCTTTATAATAATATTCTACCAAAAATATACTCATTTTACTATAAAAAGAATTTTTATATGAAAAAAAGTCCAATCATCTACTTACTTTTAAGCTTTTGATAGGACTTTCTTATTATACTATTTCATTTTTCAATAAATCATCATAACTTTCTCTTTTGCAAACAACTCTAGCTTTTCCACCTTTAACCATTACAACAGCTGCTTTTGGTATTTTATTATAATTATTAGACATTGAATATCCATATGCACCTGTAGACATTACAGCTAATAAATCTCCACTTAAAACTGAAGGAATCTCTATTCCTTGAAGAAGAATATCACCAGATTCACAGCATTTCCCTGCTATTGTTATTTTCTCATTTGAATCATGTATAACTCTATTTGCCACTACACACTCATAGTTTGCATGATATAAAGCTGGTCTTATATTATCTGACATTCCACCATCTACAGATACATATTTTCTTATCTCTGGAATATCTTTTATTGAACCTACAGTATATAGTGTCATACCTGCATTTCCTATAATCGATCTTCCTGGCTCTATTATAAGTGTTGGCATCTCAAGTTCTAATTCTTTACATACATTATCCGCCTTAGCAAGTATTGCCTCACAATACTCTTTAATTTCTTTTGGTTCATCATCATTACTATAATAAATTCCAAAACCACCACCTAAGTCTAGTTCTTTTATTAAGTATCCTGTTTCTAATTTAACCTTATTTATTAACTTTAACATTATTTCAGTAGCATCTTCATAAGGTTCTATATCAAAAATTTGAGAACCAATATGACAATGAAGTCCTGCTAAATTTATATTCTCTAAACTTATTGCTTTTCTTATTCCATTTAAAATATTATCACCAATAGGTGCAAATCCAAATTTTGAATCAATCTGCCCTGTTTTTATATAATCATGAGTATGTGCCTCAATCCCTGGTGTAATTCTTAAATATACATTTTGAATTTTTCCTTGCTCTTTAGCAATATGATTTAAATGTTCTAACTCATAAAAGTTATCAACAACAAATGTTCCAACTCCAACTGAAACTCCAAGTTTCATTTCTTCTAACGTTTTATTATTTCCATGAAATAATATTCTCTCCAGTGGAAAATCTGCTTTATAAGCTGTATAAAGTTCTCCACCTGATACAACATCAAGACATAATCCTTCCTTTTCTATAAGTTTACACATTGCAAGTGTCAAAAAAGCCTTTCCAGCATAAGCCACTCTATTTCTTCTTTCCTCACACTTAAAATTTTTATAATAGCTCTTACACTTTTCCTCAATTTGTTCCTCATCCATTATATATAATGGTGTTCCAAACTCTTCTGCCAGTTTACTTAGTTTTACCGCTCCTACACTTAATACATTTTCTTCTACATTCATAGTTCCAAATAATTTCATTTTAATTACCTCCATCAACAAATTTGTAGTAAAACAAAACGCCACAGATAGAACTGTGACGGGCTATAGCGTGTAATTTAATTATGCCTCTTTGTTAAAAACATCCAGACTTTTGTAGCACTCCACGTTATGTGACAGTGATATGCATCTTCTACATACCCCCAGAAAACTCCCTTAGCTAAAAGTTAACTTCGGCCAATGCACCTTTCATTACTGCTCACAGTCTGCAAAACTCCTAATAATTACTAATTACATTGGCACCTCTACCCTAATTTTGTATTTCCATTTTATTCAAAATATTTAATATTATAATATCACAATATTCAACTTTTGCAACAAGTTTTTTTAAATTTAAAATTTAAAATTTAAATTGTTCAATCAATTATATAGTCTTCCCATCATTAATTCATCAACATAACTTCCATTTTTCAGTGCTGAATATTTTTGAATTCCTTCTTTAATAAACCCAAATTTTTCATCAACAAAGTTCCAATTCCCTTTGATTGATAATTACTATCCACCATTATAGTAATAAATCCCACATGATTTTTTCTTAGGTTATTATATCTGTTTAATATATGAACTCCTACCACCTCACAATCATTTTCTGCAACAAAAGGAAGACTTGCTTGCAAGTCCCCCTAATTCTTAATTCTTAACTCTTAATTCCTAACTATTTATGTCCTTTACGCTCACGATAAATATCCATAAGCTCACTCATTATCTCCGCCCCTGCTGGTGGTGTATATGTTATTGCATTTGCCCCTGCATCTATTGTTTCTTTTATACTTTCTACTGTTGGTCCACCTGTTGCTATTATTGGAAATGTTGGATGTTTATCTCTTAATCTTCTTACTATTTTACTTGTATCTTTTCCTCCTGATACATTTAAAATAGTTGCACCACTATTTATTCTCTCTTCTATGTCTTCATCTTCTGAACATACAGTAACTATTATTGGTATATCTATAGTTTCTTTTATGTTTCTTACTATGTCATTAGATGTTGGTGCATTTACAACTACACCAATAGCACCTTTAAATTCTGCATCTAATGCAAGGTTAACAACTCTTATACCTTGAGTTATTCCTCCTCCTACCCCACAAAAAACTGGTACATCTGCTGCTGTTATTATTGCTTCTGTTATTTTAGGTTGAGGTGTAAAAGGATATACTGCCATTATTGCATCTGCGTTTGTATTTTTTATCATTGCAACATCTGTTGAAAATAGTATACTTTTTATCCTTTTGCCAAATATTCTAATTCCTGTACAATTCCTTATTATTTCTGGCACTTTAACTATATGACTTCTTAAAACGCCCATAACTTCAGGAACATATTTACCTGTATTATTGTTATTTGTATTATTCATATATTGCTATTATTTTTAAATAATAGCTTCACCCCCTTCCTTTCACTCTATTATTCATTATATATTTTTTATCCTTTTTTGAGAATATTTTCTATGAATTTTATTTTTAACTTTTATAGAAATTTTCAACCTTTTTATATTATAATAAATTATTAAATTTATGTCTATTTATTGAATAAGCATAAAAATATTATTCATGAGGTGAATTTTTTGTTTAAAAAGAAAAAAATCTTTAAACCTTATAAAGTTCTTTTAATTATGTATTTATTTTTCTTAATTGCTGGACTTTTTATTTCTAGTCCTTCTGAAATTTTGTATGGTCTAAAGAAAATTTTATTTACACCTGATATTCTCATAACTGATTATGTTGTAATAGGTGGACATGCTGCTGCATTATATAATGCTAGTCTTACTAGTATTATAAGTATTTTTATACTTATTTATTTAGATATAAAACCTAATGGTTCAACTATTATGGCATTATTTTTAATGACTGGTTTTGCATTCTTTGGAAAAAATCTTTTAAACATTTGGCCAATTATGTTTGGTGTTTATCTTTTTTCTAGATATCGAAAGGAACCTTTACTAAATTATAGTTTAGTTATGCTTTTATCTACTGCACTAGCACCAACTGTAAGTCAACTTAGCTTTACATCTGATAATGTTCTTTTAGGATTAATTCTAGGTTCTGTGATTGGTGTTATAACTGGATTTATTCTAGCTCCTATAGCGAGCCATTGTATGGTTGCTCATTCTGGATATAATCTATACAATATTGGTTTTGCAGGAGGACTTATTGCTACCATTTTAATGTCTATCTTCAGATTCTTAGAAATAGATTTTGAAACTAGACTTATTTGGCATAGTGGAGATAATACATTTTTCTTTATATTTATGATTTTTATTTCTCTTTATCTTATTTTTATAGGTATCTATTTTGGAGAAAATAGATATGAGAAATTAAGTTCTCTTAAAGAACAATCAGGAAGACTTGTATCAGATTTTTATTTACTTTATGGCGATGTAGCTTATATAAATATGGGGATTTTAGGACTATTCTCAACTATATTTTTATTGCTTATTGGTGGTGATTTAAATGGTCCTACTATAGGTGCTATTTTTACTACTATTGGATTTGGCGCTTTTGGAAAACACCTAAAAAATATGTTTCCTATTCTTATAGGTTCAACTATGGCTGCCGGATTAAATATTGATCCAATAAATACACCAAGTATATTACTCTCAATTTTATTTAGTACTTGCCTTGCACCAATTGCAGGTAAATTTGGCTTTATTCCAGGTCTTATTGCTGGATTTTTACACGTTTGTTTAAGTGCAAATGTAGGATATTTGCATGGTGGATTAAATCTTTACAACAATGGGCTCTCAGGTGGACTTGTTGCAATGATTTTAGTTCCACTTATAATCACATTTAGAAAAGAGGTAAGACAAGATGAATTTTAGAACTGAAAAAGATTTAAAAATTTTAAATGAACTTGTTTCATATTGCTATCATTTTAATACTAAAGATATTAAAGTTAATATTAAAACAATAGAAAGTATTTCCTATATAGAAATTGAAGCTTTAATTCCATCTTTTCCTGAAAAAGCTTTAGCTAAACTTAGAGCATCATTAAACACACCACGCCAAAGAGAAGTTGAACAATATTATTGGCAAATTGGTGGTGAATATGAATTTGATTCTGAGCTAACTTTAGTAGGTATGATGACTGATAAAGTTAATATTTCTTATAATAATAATATTCTTGATATACAATTAGAAAGAAAATCTATACTTTAATTCACAAAAAATGCTGAAGGCTTTTACACCTTCAGCATTTCTATTATTTTCTTAACTGCCTTTGTTCCAACTAAGTCTTCTTTCATTTGATCTAATGCTTCACTTATTTTACACCAACCTAAATCCTCAACTTCATTAGATTTTTTTATTTCACCATCTTCATAAAATGCAATAAAAGTTAACATTAATAAATCATTATTTTTTACATAATCTGAACCTATATAATCTATATCCCTAACCTTTATTCCAGTTTCCTCTAAGACTTCTCTATATACTGTATCTTCAACTTTTTCATTTTGCCCTACATATCCTGAAATTAGAACTTTTGAATTCTTAAATATATAACTTTGCTTTAATAGTAATATTTTATCTTCCTTTATTACACCAACCACTACACATGGTCTTGGAGTATCAAAAAAAAATTTATCATCATGTTTACAATAAGGAACTCCTCCCTCATCATAACTATACTTTTCTTCTAGTTCATTTCCACAGATAGGACAATATTTAAATTTCAATTTTTCTCACCTCTTATAATTTTAATTTTACTTCTTTATCTAATGTTATTTCCTTTTCAGTTACAATGCAAGAATAAACAAAAATATCCACTCCATTTTCTTTTGCATATCTAAGTGCTTCTCCAAAAGCTGGATCATTTTCATCATTTGGCATGAACTCCTTCATATTCTCCATTTGAATTAAAAACAATATGCCTGCACCCATCCCTTGCTTCTTCACATCTACTAATTCTAAAAGATGCTTTCTTCCTCTATCTGTTGGTGCATCTGGAAAGCTTGCAAATCCATCTTTTTCTAAGGTAACACCCTTCACTTCTAAATAATATGTTTCACCCTCTTCATCTGCTAGCTTAAAATCAAATCTACTTTTCCCAAAAGTTTTCTCCTTTAATATATCAGTATACTTCTCTAATCCTTTTATTTTTTTATTTATTAAAGCTTCTAATACAACCTTATTAGGAATTTGAGAATCTATATTTATAAGCATCCCTTGTTTATATGCACAAATTAAATCATATCCTGTCTTTCTAGTCTCACTATCTTCTTTTCTTAATAAAATTTTAGTTCCAAGTCTTAATATCTCTTTGCATCTTCCCGTATTAGGAACATGAACAACTTCACTTTTATCTCCTATTTTAACTAATGCATTAAATCTATTTGGTCTATCAATAAATTCAGCCTCTACAATTTCTTTTATGTACTTCATTTCTTCCACCTTTTCCACATTATCCACACATTTTATCCACACTCTTGTGAGTAATGTTAATATTTTTCGACATTTATTTAAGTTAATTTTAACCTACCTCACTTTTTTCTACAACATCCATTATATAGTTTGTCGAACAAACTATCCCCTCATATATTGTGTTACTGTTTACTTTTTCTCATAATTAACTTATCCACAATTTTGATGCTTTTATCCACACTTATTCACAACACGTTGAAAACACTAGCTTTACATTGTTGATAACTTTATTTTACACTCTTCTCTTTAAACTTATTCTTTTTAATAGTAAACTTAGATTTGGAGGTGATATTTTGAATAAAAAATTTATTATTCTTTCTTTTGATGCTGTTTCATCAGAAGATTTTCAAATGTTAAAGAATTTATCTAGTTTTAGGGATTTAGTTAAAGATAGTGCATATTCTTCAAATGTTTCATCTGTATATCCATCTCTTACTTACCCTGCTCACACTTCTATTTGTACTGGAAAACTTCCTATACATCATGGCATTGTAAATAACATTTTAATCCAACCTAAGAGAACTTCTCCTGATTGGTTTTGGAATAGAAAATATATTAATGGAACTACTGTTTATGATATTGCTAAAAAACAAGGCTTAAGAACTTGCACACTCTTATGGCCTGTTACAGGAAAGGCAAAAAACATTGATTTAAATTTACCTGAAATTTTTCCTAATAGAAAATTTCAAAATCAAATAATGGTATCTGCTTTAAACGGAAGTCCTATTTTTCAATTAAAAGTAGAAAAACTTTATGGTCATTTAAGACAAGGTTTTAAACAACCTTACTTAGATAATTTTGTTTTTAATTCTCTACTGTATGTACTTAAAAATGATCTAGCTGATTTTATAATGGTTCATTTCACTGATACAGATGCTCACAAACATGAGTTTGGTACTACTAATCCACATATCTCTCAATCACTTAAAAGGCATAATAATAGATTAAATTCCATTATATCTCTTCTAAAAGATACTAATGTTTATGAAAAATCTACAATAATTTGTCTTGGTGATCATAGTTTTAAAGATGCTGAATTTGTTATTAAATTAAATAAATTTTTTATTGATAACAATCTTATCACTCTTGATTCTAAGGGAAATATAAAAGATTATATAGCTTATATGAATTTTTGTGATGGTTCTGCCTATGTTTATGTTAAAGATAATGATCTTGATAAACTTATTTATAATTTAATTTCTAATTTTTCAAAAGAAAATAATAATTGTATAAAAAACATCCTTTCAAGTAAAGAAGCTTCTCTCTTAGGTGCTAGTGATAAATGTACCTTTATGCTTGAAGCTAGTGATAACTATTACTTTATAAATGATTTAACCTACCCTATTATTGAAGAAACAAAAGGACTTCATCCTGTTGCAAATCATGGCTATAATCCTTCAAATGATAATTATAAAACATTCTTTACTTGTAAAAGTCCTTTAGTAAAAAAAGATTTTGATATCGGACCTATGAACTTAGTTGATGAAGGTGCTACTATATTTAGACTTCTTAATCACATAGAACCTAATATTGATGGAAATATTTTAGATATTTTTATTGAATAAATTCCCTATCTTTAGGCAAACTATCTATATATGGAGGTAGTTTTTTTATGGATTATTTAAATGTTAGTAAAGTTCTAACTAATAACGGTGTTCCTATGGCTTATGAATTATCTGATGGCACTCAAGTTACATTAGAAGAAGCACTTTCTTTAGCACGTAGTGGTGCTCTTCAAAATGTAACTCCTTCTATAGATAGCTTCGGTCATGAATTTCTAGTTGGAACATCTGATGATAGTTTTAGTCTAGACTATATCGGATCTGAAAATATTAATAGACCTTCTGATTAAAAAAAACACCATAAATGTTTCACTTACACATTTATGGTGCTCTATTTTATGGATTTATATTAGTTTCTATTATCTCTTCTAAAGACTTACTAGCCTCTTCATTTTGAACTTCTTTTATATATTTTGTTTCAAAATTATTTATTTGTATATCTCCAGCTTTACTAATAATAAGATCACCTACAACCTGATTATTATCACCTAAAAACTCAATATAATATTTATTTTTTCCCGGAACATTACAACCTGAATGTTCACCCTCTTCTTTTGCCTCTGTTATTTTTATATTATTTAATTCATCTTCAAATTTACTAATTGCATCTGCATCTGTTATATTTGATATTTTCTTTGTTACATCATTTGTTACAACTAATTCTTTTATATGTATTTTATCTAATCCACTCCCAGTAAACATCATATCCTTCTTACTTGTGCAACCTATAAAAACTAGCATTATAGCTAAAATCCCCCCTAAAGCTATCACCATTTTTTTCATATTCAAACTCCCCCTTTTTACCTAATTATACCACCTTTTTACTTAATTCAAAACACTGCTAGCGCTAGTTCCTCCTAATATCCCATTTATAACATCATCATCATTTACTATTTCCCATCCTGACATAGTTTTCTTCATTTTTACTTTAACATTTGTTTGAACAACATTAGTTACATTTCCTTCTACTGCATTTAAAAGTGCACTACTTATTTGTCCTTCTAAATAATCTCCATTTTCATTACTATCTTGAATTGTTTGACTATTTATATCTAACTGATTTACATTATATTGATAATCATTAGAAATCTTTTGTCCATTTGGCGAGAAAAATTGTACATCTAGAACAGTATTTCCACCTTCTTTTTCTGCCTTTGTTATATTAACTTTCACAGCACTAAACCAAATTTTTAAAGCCTGTTTTCTTGTCATATCACTATTATTAATTTCAGTTATATCTTGTGATAAATCCCCACTTGGTTCTAAATATGATTCTGCATTACTTAATTGAAATTTATTTATATCTCCAATAAATGTTTTAAAGCTACTTTCTGCTGAACTTGTTCTATTAGTAAATATAAAAAATCCAGCTACTAATACTACAATTGCAATTATTATCCCTATTATTATTTTTTTCAAATTTTTCCTCTCCTCTTTTGTAATAATTCTTATTATATCATCTACACTCCTTTAAAAAAACCTAGTCTTAGTCTACCCATTTTCTATATTTTTTTCACAAATCTTAAAAATTTTAATACATATACTAATATAAAACTTTTTAGGAGTAATGCTATGAGTGAAATTTTACATTCTAACTTAACTATTGAAATGAATACACCTTTAGTACCTCCAGCTATAGTTAGCTGTGATATAAATACTAAAAATGAACCTTATATTATAGGAATTTATAAAATCAATAACTCAATTATAATTAAAGGTGTCTTAAAGAAAATAATATCTTATAAAATATTTGATCCTAATTCAAATATTTTAGAACATTGTCTCTCTGATGAAAAAGAGTTTGAAACTATTTTCTCTTTAACCAATGAACAATCTGAATGTATAGATGTTGTACCACTATCAGCAATTTCTATATCTGCTTCATCAATTGATAATTATCTTTCTGGTATTGGAGTGTATCATAGGGTTTTTTCTTATGTAGCTTTTAATTTAAATGAAGATGTTTTATTATCACTTTCATTAGATTTAGATAAACTTTGTGATGAAATTGTTCCACTTGAAGATTCTTTCTCACCAGTACTAAATACGATTATAAATAAAGGATTTTCTACTCCTTTATCTAACTCTCTTCAAAATTCAAGTATTTCTAATCTAAACATAAAAAGATTTTTAATATCTAATGTAAATAAAGTTTTTGGAAAAACTCTTTTTCTTGATTGTTGTCTTTTATATTCATTTTTCAATAATCAAAATGAACTTATCTGTTCTGAAAAAATGCCTTTTAATTTAACTTTAAACTCAAATACTATAAATGCAAATGAAGAATATAATGTAATTGGTAATGACATTATTGCAATTTTAGATTCGTCTATTAATGATTCTTGTCATTACTTAAATGAAACACTTACCATTACTATTTCAGCAAAAAAAGAAAATTAAAAAGTATGATGTTTTGTTTTTTTAAACATCATACTTTTTGAATATATTTGTATTCTCATTAAATTTTATATATAATTTATATAATTAGTATTTTAGGGGGTTATTTTTTGTATAAATTTATAGGTGCCTACCTTATATTAATAAATATTATAGGATTTTTATCTATGTTTATTGATAAAAGAAAGGCTATTCATCACAAATGGAGAATACGTGAAGCAACTCTCCTACTTATCCCTATACTTGGTGGCGGATTTGGTTCCTGGATTGGTATGTACATTTTTAATCATAAAACTTCAAGAATAAAATTCAATCTTGGAATTCCCATCATAATTTTTGCTGAAATAATATGTATAATATTTTTATTTCATCGTTTTTAAGCGTGTCTTAGGATACGCTTTTTTTTATGTAGTTTTTTCTTTAATTTTTAGTTTTCCCTCTATCTTATGTAATTTATTTTTTAATTTCCCACTTTCCTGTAACTCTACTTCTTCTCTATCAAATTCATTCTTTATGTTTTTTAAATTTCCATATACTGTGGCCTTATCTCCACTTTCAAAAACATAATCTGCTGAAGGAAATTTTACAAATACATCACCTTTATCAATATTTAATATTCTAATTTCTAACTCTGATAACCCACTATTTGCTATAGTTTCTCCTATCAATCTATTTTCACTCCCTATACATACCTCATATATTCCATATCCTCTTGAACTTGTTATTAAAGTTGCTTTTTGTGCATTTAATCTTTGCCATATCTTTGATTTTATAATTTTACTTTCTATTTTATTTTCTACCTTCTCTAATAATGATAATTTATGAAAAAAAACTGCAACAAATAGGAAAAATAAAATTACTGCAAAAAAACCAATACTTGTTACAGTATGCGATAGCATGCTAACAAAAAATGAAATAAATGTTGCTGTACTTACATAACTAAATACCATAAGCCATCCTGCAAGTTTTCTCCTAATAGGACTATTTACAATCATTTCACTCTCTCTTGTCGTAAATCCTGTACTTGATAACAATGATATAACTTGAAATCGCGCCTTATATATAGGCATTCCTGTCATTCTAAACAATATTGCAAAAAAATCTATTACTAATAAAAATAATGTCATAAAAAGTATAAATGTTAATATTAAAACCATTTTCAACTCTCCTCTTTTGTAAAAATCTCTTACATAAGTGGTGCAAATACTCTAAATACTGCAGTTATAATTTTTAGTAACCAGTTTGAACCTCTAGCTTTTTCTAAACTTATTGGTTCACAAGCCTTTAATGTTTCTAAATAATCTTCTTTTATTTGAAGTACTGATTTAGTTTTATATAGCCATACTCCACATTCAAAATGTAAGTACAGACTTCTATAATCAAAATTTATACTCCCAACAGTTGCAACCTCATCATCTGAAACTACAGTTTTAGAATGAATAAATCCTGGTGTATACTCATAAATTTTTACTTTGCCTTCTATAAGTTGTGGATAATAAGACCTTGTAAGCATATGAGCATACCATTTATCCTCTATGTGAGGAGTTACTATTCTTACATCTACACCACTTTTTGCTGCTCTAGTTAGAGCTGTTACCATTTCATTATCTATAATTAAGTAAGGTGTATTTATATAAACATAGTCCTTTGCCTTACTTATTATATTTAAATATACATTTTCTCCTACTATTTCATCATCTAATGGACTATCTCCATAGGGCTGAACATATCCATCATCAATAAGCTCCTCTTCCTTAAACTCAGGTTTAAAGCTTTCATAATCTATTTTAACCTTACTCTCATAGCTCCACATTTGAAGAAACATTACAGTTAAATTCCAAACTGCTTTACCTTTTAACATAATAGATGAATCTTTCCAATGCCCAAACTTAACTATTTCATTTATATATTCATCTGCTAAATTTATTCCACCAGTAAATCCAGTATGTCCATCTATAACCGTTATTTTTCTATGATCCCTATTATTTAAAATTATTGAAAGAAATGGAACAAATTTATTAAATATTTGACATTTTATTCCTTTCTTTCTTAGTACCTCATCATATTTATATGGTAATGTTCTTAAGCATCCAACATCATCATATAGCATTCTAACATCTATTCCCTCTTTTACTTTTCTTTCAAGTATCTCTAATATTTTATTCCACATTTTTCCTTCATTAATAATAAAATATTCCATAAATATGTATTTTTCTGCTTTCTCTAACTCTTCCACTAACTTCTCAAAGAAAACTTCCCCTGGTGATAAGTATTCTGTTCTTGTATTTCTATAGACTGGAGCTAGTGCGTACTCACTTGTATATTTTGCTTGACCTGCAATATATTTGTTTTCATTTTCTAACTCTTTTATAACACTTTCATCTTGTATTGAGACTTTACGTGCATCATTATATGCTATTGCTATTTTTCTTCTAAATTTTAAATTAATTTTTTTTCCTCCAAATATTAGATATAGTAATCCTCCAAACAAAGGAAAAATCAAAACTGGAATAGTCCATGCAAGCTTATATGATGGATTATCTCTCCTACTTACTATATATACAACAACTAATCCACTTATAATTAATAATGGTATATAAATATATGCAAATGCTTCTGCAAGTTGCCATATGCCAAAAATTAAAATTCCTAATTGAATTAATAATAAAATTCCTACAATAGCTAACCTGCTAAATAAAAATTCAAATATTTTTCTCATCTATAACTCCTTCTATCCTTTTTAATATCTATATTTTAATACAATATTCTATCTCTTTACAATGTTTCTAAACCTTAAGATTTTTTAAGAAAAAAATCCCCATTGGTTATACGCAAATATTGAGTACCTGTGTATAGCAAATAGGGACTTTCTTCTTAAATTAAGTTATTCCATTATTGGTTAGCTTTATATCATTATCTTATCATATTTTTTTACTCTTGTTATGTGAATTTCTATTTTTTAACTATTTAGTTACTGATTATTACTCACTTATTCATATTCACTTCTTATTTAGCATCGAATAGTAACTTTGTTCATTATATTTCAATCATTTATCTTTAATTTCTTAAAATTTAATACAAACTCATTAAATTTTCAATCAATTCAAAATGAAAACTTGTTACAAATGTCCTATTTTTAACTAAATTAATCTTTTATTTAAAAAAATATTAATATTTGTATTTATAGTTATATATCTTCATTACATATTCTTAAGAAACCTTAAGATTTCTTATTCTTTCCTTAATTAACCTATATATATATTGTTATATATTTCCTGACTATATATACTTTCTTTAAAAGGGTTACTACGAATATGAGGTGATTATTTGACCAAAAAAGATTTTTTAAACAAAATTATATTAGAACTTAAGGACCTTCCTCCAAATGTGGTTTCAGATATTTTATTTGATTATCAAGACTATTTTGAATCAAAGAAAGAAATTTTATCTGAAGAGGAAGCAATATTTGCTTTAGGTTCCATAGAAAATTTAATTACACATTATAAAGAGGAATATTCTCATCTACTAAAAACTAAAAAATTAAGTTTCACACAAGAAATTCCTACAATCTCTGAAAGTTTTATAAATATAAATGAAACTCCTTCAAAATCAGAAATTGAAACAGTTTCAAAAGAAGATATACATGATTATTTTTCTGTAGAAGATACTACAACTATTGATTTCAATATGAAAAATGATTCTGAAGATATAGAAACTATAAAAAAGATTAGTAAAAAAAAGCAAACTAAAAAAGACTCTCTCCCTAAGAAAAAAGTAAATAAAAAAAGCTTTTTGGGATATCTTTTATCTATTCCACTTTTAGCTATAACAATTCCAATTGGATCTTGTTTAGGACTATCCGCAGGTGCATTATATATTTCATCTATTCTTATTGCATTTGCTATTGGTATTTTTATTTTTGGAATGTCTTTAATTCCTTTTGCATTGTCTATATCAGGGATTTGTATTCTATTTGTTAAATCTTTTAGTACAATTATTTTTACATCTGTACCTAGCTTTTTAACAGAGTTTCCAAGTAGCATAATTTTGCTCTTTAGTACATCTTTTTTATTCTTAAGCTTAGGATTATTTTTTTTAGGAATTGCATATGTAAAATCTTTTAAGAAAACAATTTTTTCAATAACAAAGAGCGCTTTAAACTTTATTTTTAAAAAAAGGGGAGGAATTTAAATGAAGCTTACTAATTTATTTAAAAAAAGCTTTTATATAAAATTTGCTTTAGTTTCTTTTCTACTCTCCTTTATATTTTTTCTATTTGCTCTAGGCTCGCTTAGTAGTACAAGTTATAGACTTTCTAATTATTCAGGCGAATTAAAGAAATTATATAACCTTGATTCAGAAACTCTTTTAGATTTTGGATATTGGTTTGCTTCTGGAGATTCTTATGATCATAATCTTATTTATCTTAATGAAACTCCAGTTAATACTATCGACATCAAGGCACCTAATACTAATATTTTAATTGTTGATTCATATGATTTAGATACAATCTCTTATGATTATAATGTTAGAAAACTTAATAGTTTATATCATATTAATACTATTGATTATAAATATTTCAACAATACTAAAACAGCTAAAATTATTATAAATGACTCTTTTAGCGGTGTTTTTTCTCCTGAACTTCGTATTGTAGTTCCTGAAAATTTTAAGGGAAAAATTAAAATTAATGCCTTTAAAGATAATGTTAATATATCTACTGATACAGATATCAAAATAGATATTGTTCAGCCTACTGAAAAAAAATAAGTGGAGATTACCTTTTTGGTAATCCCCACTTTTTTAACTTATAACAACATCTCCATTTAAATAAACTTTCCCTACTATAGGTTTTCCACCTTGAGTTTGATTCATTTGTCCTAATGTATTTATTGTAAAGTTATAGAACGGCTTTCCTGCATTCTTATCCTCAGTTTGTTTATTTTGAGTATCTTTATTGTCTTTAGCATCTTTATTATCTTTACTTGTAGTACCTACTGGTGTTACTACGCCTTGCGATAAAGTGATAAAATCTGTATCTTTATCTGGAACTACTGAATTATCTTTATTTTTACACATGAATATTAAACTACTATCTGAGTTTTTATATTCAAATTTTCCATCTTTTTGAATTTGTTCAACTGGGAAAATATATTTATATTCATTTCCTGTTCCAACTTTTAATGCATTACCAGCAAGTTTTTCAAGCTGTGCATTTCTCTCTGCTAAAACTTTAGTTTCTGCTTCTAACTTAAAGAATACCCCTTGGCTATATATTAATAATCCACCATCACCATTTTGAATTATTTCTTGTGCATAGTTATTGCTTCCACCTACATTTATAAAATATGGTGTACTAGATTTTATTCCTACAGCACTTAAACTTGTATTATATACGCTTTGGAACATACTTTCATTAGTACTATTCACTTCATAGTAAGGCTTATTTATGCTTTCATTACTAAAGTTAACTAAATTAACTGGCTTTGTATCATTATATGTTATTGAGAATTGATCTGGCTGTAATACAATTTTAGAACCAACCATATCATTTTCTAAAGTTTTTAAATCATCACTACTTAATCCAACTGATGATGTTGTTCCGCTTACACCTGTTACTATGTAATCTCCATAAAAACTTTTTAAAACCTGTAAATTCTTTTCTCTTTGCATCTTGTATTGATATGAATTTTTATAATTTGTTCCATCAAGAGCTTTTTCTTTTTCACTTATTGTATTAAAAAATGCTACAACTACACTAATTATAATTATAAGTGCTACAACTATAATCCCTATAATTATTCCCTTTTTCCAACTAATTTTTTTCATAAGAGTCCTACCTTCTCTTCCTAACTTTTAACTATATCCATTATTATATTCTAAATGATAATACTACTTTTATCCATTGTATTTATTACTTTTTGCCTAAAATTTAGATTTTATTTAAATAAATTTGTATTTTTCCCTTTCGAAAAGATTAATTTTACACTTGTTCCATTTTCTTCTGATGATATTTTTATTCCAATATTTAGCTTATCACAAAGCTTTTTACAAATATAAAGGCCCATTCCTGTTGATTTACCAAATATTCTTCCATTTTTCCCAGTATATCCTTTTAAAAATACCTTTTTTAAATCTTCTTTTCTAATTCCAACTCCATTATCTTTTATTAATAATTCAACACTATTTTCTTTCTCTATACCTTCTAATAAAATTTCACCTTCATTCTTAGTATATTTTAATGAATTTCCTATTATCTGATTCAAAATAAATTCTAACCACTTTTTATCACAGAATATATTTAAATCTAAATTTTTCAAATCTACTCTTATTCTTTTTAAAATAAAATCCATAGAATTGTTTTTTAATACTTTCCCTACCACTTCCTGTAGTTTTAAATTTACTATTCTATAATCCTCATTTGCCTCATCTATTTTTGAATAATATAACACTTGCTCAATCATCTTATCTATTTTTTTCAGTTCATTGTCTATCCTTTTCACTTCCCTTGAATCACTATTATCAATAATAAGCTTTGTAGCCGCTATGGGAGTTTTAATCTCATGTACCCACATATCAATATACTCTTTATATTCCTCTGTCTTTTTTCTATATGCTTTAACTCTTTCATGCATCTCTTTATTACATTCCTTAAGACCTTCATATATAATTTCACCTTCTATAAAATTAGGCTTATTTACAATCTCACATACTAAATACTTTTCTTCTAACTCCTCTACAGTTTCCTTAATATCTTTATAAAACTTCCCAACTTTAAAATATTCTATAATCATATAGGAAATTATCGGTAAAAACCAAATTATAAAAATTAAAAATAAAATTCCTGAACCTACAGAAACAAGACTTAATAGTAATACTACTAAAAAATATAAAAATAAATTTATTCCTAAAAAAAGACTTCTATCCTTAAAATATCTTCCTATACTCATTGCATAATATACCCAAGCCCTCTTTTAGTTTCAATAATATTAATAAGACCAACCTCTAACAATTTTTTTCTTATTCTAGTGATGTTAACTGACAAAGTATTATCATCAACAAAATAATCAGAGTCCCATAAATATTTCATTAAATCTTCTCTTGAAACTATTTTTTCTTTATTCTTCATAAGATAAGTAATTATTTTAATCTCATTTTTAGTTAAATCAATTTCATTATCATTATAAGTAATTACACCTTTTTCTAAATTAAGCTTCATTCCTCTATGCTCTAAAACACTGCTTTTTTCTGCTTTACCCATACCACTTCTTATTAAAAGCCTTTCAATTCTAGCTAATAATACTTGAATATTATATGGCTTAGTCACAAAATCATCGGCACCAATATTAATACTCATAAGTTCATCCATGTCACTATTTCTGCTAGTAACCATAATTATAGGCATTTGACTAAACTTTCTAATTTCACGACAAATATGATATCCATCAAAATAAGGTAAATTTATATCTAACAATAATAAATCTACATCTTTTTTCTTTATCTCATCTAATATATTCTCAAAATCAGTAAGTTGAATGCCTTCATATCCATATCTTCCTATAGTTTTAACTATTTCATTTCTAATATTTAAATCATCTTCTACTATTCCAATTTTCTTCATTATATAAACACCTTTCCTTTTTCATAATTATATCAATATTTTCCCCTCTCTTAAAGCTATGATATAATTTACATTAAGCTAAATATAGGAGGAATTAAAAAATGACTATTATTTCTATAGAAAATATAGATTCAGAAAAAATTGAACAAACATTAAGAGCTAGTTTAAAGAAATTTACCAAACATCTAATAGCCTATTTTATTCTAATAATACTTTCTTGTGTATTATTTCTATTAAAATTAACAGCAAACGAAACAGTTTCATCTATTCTTATAGTAATAGACTTCTTTGCACTACTTCTTTTATATGATACATTTAGAGATATTTTATCAATTTCTAACGGATTAAAAAATCCAAAGCTTATAAAAAAATATGAGGGAAAACTCACTCTAAAAAAAGAAAAAACTCCTTTATATTTTATAAACAACAAACAACTTCCCAAACTAAAGGCTTCTGATAAATCAGAATTAAAACATCATTTAGACAAAAATTTAGAGTTGTACTTTATAAATAATCGTTTAATCTTCATAAACCTTTGAGGAATTAAAAGCTAATCATTAAGAATTGATGAAAAACTCACTTGAGCGAGTTTTGGAAATACAAAAAAATTGGTAAAGCCAATTTTTTTTATTTCTCACCTAATTTATTAACTATTCACTAAACCATTTTCTAACGATAAAATTTACCTCCAGGTAAATTTTGAGTTTTCCCAAGAATCGCTTGCGATTCCCACTAATTCTAAATTTTAAATTTTTCACTCTAAAATTTAAAAAAGCCACTCACTCTTTAAAAGTAAGGTTCTAAAAGATACCTTCTTCAAAGTGAATAGCTTTTCATTATAGTATTTATCTAAATTACTTTTTTATATTCATTCATATATTCTTTCCAGTCATTTCCTGAAACTTTTACTAATACATCATTTTTATTTCTTTTTGCTTCTCTATTATATCTATAAAAATATGCTTCTTCTACTTCATCATTTGATAGTATAATTTTAACAATTTCTCTTAAGTATTCGCAGTTCTCATCTCCATCTACATATCCTTCTAGATGATCTAATATTTCTAAATTTTTTTCAAAGTCTTTTATTGTCATAAGTTCACCAATAATCCATTCATCACCTTTTATAACTGCTGGATAGCCTTTATTTTCTATATGAAATAATTCACCTTTTATTTTTCCCTCTTCTACTTTTTCAACTTTTCCTTTTAATAATCTATCATAATTGAACATATTTTCTCTTAAACTTCCATAAACAAAAACTTTCTTTAACATATAGCTCCACCTACTTCTTTAATATCGTTCTCATAAATTGTACATGCTTCTATGGCTAATTCAATGCCTTTTACAATTTCATCCAAAGACATATATGGTACATTCCTCTTTCCAATAGCTTGAATTGTTGCACATGGAATATGAATAAATCCTGCCTTTATATTGGTATACTTTTTTTGTGCTAGATATAATACACCATACATTACATGGTTACAAACAAACGTGCCTGCTGTATTTGATATTTCACTTGGTACTCCATGTTTATTTAAATGGTCTACCATTCCCTTTATTGGTAATGTAGTAAAGTAAGCTGCCTCTCCATCTTTCCTTATAACTTCGTCAATTGGTTGATTACCTTCATTATCTTTTATTCTAAAATCATTTAAATTAATAGCTACTCTCTCAGGTGTAATTCCAAATCTTCCAGTTGCTTGACCTATAGATATAACCACATCTGGTTTATGCTCTTCTATGCTTTTTTCAATGACTTCTAAAGATTTCTCCATAACCGTTGGAATAATAACCTTAATAACCTCTGCTCCATTAATCTCATCTCTTACTCTTAAAACAGCCTCCTGTGCTGGATTAATCTTCTCTCCTCCAAATGGATCAAACCCCGTAACTAAAACTTTCATAATAAACTTCCTCCTAAGTTAAAATCTATCCAAACCTTAATTTCTACTTTCTTAACCTTTACTTTTTAATTCTAATCCTTAACTCTTAATTAAAAAGCCAAGAAATACATTGCAAATATGTGTACCACTAAAAGTATTATTGCTGTTATTGATTGATGCTTAATAACTGAATACTGATTTTTACATTCTAATAATGCTGCTGGTACTATGTTAAAATTCGCTGCCATTGGAGTTAATAATGTTCCACAGTAACCCGCTGTTAATGCTAATGCTCCAACTATAACTGGATTTCCTCCCTGCATAAGTACAAATGGTACTCCTATTCCTGCAGTAATTACTGAGAATGCTGCAAATCCATTACCCATTATCATTGTGAATATTGCCATTCCAAGTACATATGCTACTACTCCAAAGAATCTATTATCTGTTGGAACTACTCCTGATATTCCATCTGCTATAACTTGTCCCACTCCTGCTTGTGTAAATAAAGCTCCAAGTGCTACTAATAATTGTGGTAACATTGCCGTTGGTCCCATTTGATGTAATAATTTTGCTCCATCATTTACTGCCTCTTTAGGCTTTGCCTTAGTTATAAAGAATGCTGCTATTAATGCAACTATAGCTCCTGCCCCTATTGCAAACTGAGATGAGTTCTTTAAATCTGAGAATAACATCGAAATAATAACAGCTACAAATGCTAACACCAATGATGGTATGAATATTTTATTCTTTATCTTTAATGATGATTTTGCTGACTTCTCTTCTGATGCTTCATCATATTTAGCAAAAACTACTTTCTTAGATAATGTTAGAAGACTCGATAATACTAATATTCCTCCAACTATATGAGATGGTAATACTTTTCCAAATATAAACGGTATTGCAATTAGTGTCCAAAATAATGCTGTTCCATATTTTTTCTGTCCATGTTTTATTGTTGTGAAGGATTTATATGCAATCACTAACATTAATAATCCCATTACCACGTAAAAGCTTTCTAAAGTTACATTTATGAAGTTTTGCATTTAACTTCCTCCTTTTTCTTTGCATATTTTCTTTGTAATTTCTTATCATATAATCTATTCTGTATCAATGATATTAAAAATGCTATAATAGCCATTACTATACTTGCCTTTGCTATTTGTAATCCTGATACACTATATCCAAATTCAGTTAATGTACTTGCTATTAATAAAACTCCTGAACTTCCTGCAAAAAGATTTTGTCCAAAGAAGTTTCCATAGTTCTCTGATGCTGCTGCAAGTGCTTTTATCTTTTCTTCATCATCTTCATCAATTTTCCCAAACTTACTTTCTGCTGCTGCTTGAGCCATTGGATTTACTAATGGTCTTACAAATTGAGGATGTCCACTTATTCTGATTGAAAGTGCTCCCATTATTTGTCTAATAAATGTATAAGCTGACAAAACTCCACCAGTTGTAAGTTTACCTAAATTCTTTATTAATTGAATTGCTCTTTGTTTCAATCCATATCTTTCTAATATTCCTATTACAGGTAAAGTTAGTATAAATAATGATACAGCTCTATTTGCTACAAAAGATTCTCCTAAAACTGATAATATCTCATTTATACTCATCCCAGCTACAAGCCCTGTGGAAACTCCTGCAAGTAGTACTGTAAATAACGTTTCTACCTTAAATGTAAATCCTAATATTACAATGGCTATACCAATTAATTTAATCATAACTTTATTTCCCTTCTTTCTTATGTTTACTTTCGCTTTTTCTTCTTGTTTCAATTTTATAATACTTTATTCAAAAATGCAACACATTTTTAACACTTTATTAATATTTATGTCGATTAATAATATAAATAAAACAAATAAACCATATCAATTTTTGATATGGTTTCTTTATTTACAATCTATATTACAATTAATTCTTTAAAATTCTTCTCTCATATATTTAATAGCTTTCATTGTTTTTTCTCTATTTTTTATATACTCTTCATAATTTTCTTTTATAACCTCTGCATAAATAATCTCAACAAGAAATAATTGAGTAAATTTTGATAAGGTTACACTTTTCTCAAATTTTGTTTCATTTGCTACATATCCTAAATTAATATCTGAATTCTTCTCTAATGTATTATTTGTATTCTCAGTTATTGATATAATTTTTGCCTTATTTCTTTTTGCAATTTCACATACTTTTATTACTTCATGCGTTTCACCTGTATGTGAAAATATAACTACCAAATCACCTCTTGTCATTAATGCTGCAAGCATACTCATAGTATGTGCATCAGTTGATGATTCGCTTTTTAATCCAATTCTCATAAACTTATATCCTGTTTGTGTTGCTACTATACCGGAATCACCTATTCCAAAAAAGAATATTCTTTTTGCTTCTAATATTAATTCTTTTATCTCAAGTACTTTCTCTTCTTCTAATATTTTTATACTCTCTTGCATTGCCTTTATATTATTAACATATATTTTTTCTGCTACTTCTTTTACTGATTCACCACCTTCTATTTTTATATTTACTCTATTCACCTTATTTTCTTTAAATATGTAATTTGCTATATTTCTTTTTAATTCTTGATATCCACCAAACCCCATTTTTCTTGAAAATCTTGTTATTGTTGCTTCCCCAATATTTAATTTATTTGCTAACTCTGAAATTGATTTATCTACACATTCTTTTGGATTTTCATTTATAAAATTTATCAAAATTAAATCATTTTTACTTGGCCTAAATTCTTGAACTTTTATTCTATCAATAATATTCATGTCTATCCCTATCCTTATTATTTTTATTAACATTTTTTATACATAATATATTTTTAATATTGTGCATAAAAAATGTTACATCCTTATAATATACTAAAATATTTTTAAATTAAAGGATATAACATTTCTAAATTTTTATTCTATCTCTTTTAATTTGTATATAGCACCTAAAACACCTGCCATATTCCCTGCTTCAGAAAAAACAACTTCAATACTTTTAAATATTGTCCCTCTTGTTTTTTCTAATATATACATCTCTAATATTGGCTTTATATATTCCCTTTGCTCCATAATTCCACCACCTAAAATGAAAATATCTGGAGCTATTACATAATTAATATTAACAATCAACATTGCTATATTTTTTAATATATGATTAATTGCCTTTATACAAACTTCATCGCCCTCTATTGCTTTATTAAAAATATATTTTCCATCTACAATCTCTTCATCTATTTCATCTTTCACCATCTTTACTAATGCTGTCGTAGATGCTATATTCTGTATCTCTTCCTCAAATATATGCATATACCCAACTTCTCCAGCACTATTATGCTTACCATATATCAACTTTTTATTTATTATACATGCTCCACCTATTCCAGTTCCAACAGTTAAACAAAATATATTTTCTTTTCCTCTCCCCGCTCCCTTCCATAACTCACCTAAAGCTGCAGAATTAACATCATTTTCTACAATACATGTTAAATTATATTTCTCCAAAATATGCTTTTTTAACTCAGTACCTGTATAGTTAGGAATACTTGCTCCTGCATATATTATTTTTCCATTCTCTACATCTACAACACCTGCTGTTGATATACCAATCCCATTTATTTGATATTTTTCTAAAGCTATTTGAATAATTTTATCTATATCATTTAATATAAAATTATTATTCTCAATTATTGTAGTTTTAACCTTTCCATGAAATAATACATTCCCATTTATATCTGTGATGCCATATTTTATATTGGTTCCTCCAATATCAATTCCCAAATAAAACACTTTCATCATCTCCTAAAATAATTTAGCTTTTAATACTACTTTTTCTACATGATTACATTCTGAACTTGGTTTTAATAATACTTTATGTGCATCCTCTGGATAAAATACAGCAAAATCTCCTTTCTTTAAATTTATAAAGAATTGTTCCTTTCCTTCATATTTAATAAAGTCTTCCTCTTCATTAAAGTTTACTAACTTTAAATTTTCTTTTAAATTATATCCAATCTTCTCATCTCCCTCTAAAATAATATGCAAATCTAGGTACTCCTTATGTCCTTCAAAAAAACCATCTTCACTTAAATCTTTTGACTGCCTATTTAAAAAAATAATATCTCCATATATATTATTTTTTCCAATAGGTAGATTTAATAAGTCTTCACTCTTTGCTATTTCTATTAAATATACTATTTTTTCATCTACATTTTTAAGATTATTTATATTTCCAAATATCATTTTAACTCTTCCTCCAATACTTTAATTATTTCTTTAAATATAATTTTATGCCCCTCTTTCGTTGGATGAGCCTTATCACTTAAAAAGCCTTTAATTTCATTAAATCTCGTAAAATCTATATAGATAGCACTACACTCTTCTGCAAATTTTTTTAGTTTTTTTGACGTACTCACACGATCTTTACTCCAGCAAAAATCTAATATAATTAATCTCGGTTTAAATTTTTCTATTAACTCCTTACATCTATCTATATACTTTTCTACATTTTCACATTTATTGTATCCTAATGAAAATATCACTATATTAGAATCTAATATCTGATTTAAAACTTCATCATTCAAATTAGATATTCTCAATCCACTACGAGAATAATTATTTATTACTGGCATATTTTTTTCTTCAATTAAATAGATTCCTGAAAATACATTCTTTCCTTCTATATTTATAATATTTATACTTTCAATTTTTTCATTTCTTTCATTCTCAATTTCAACTAAAAAATCTTCTCTAGAGTCAATATTCACTATATTTTCTTTTATAAGAACATTTTCCTCTCCTATCAATAGAACTTTTATCTTTCCAAACTTTGTTTTACTTCTCAATTTCAAGTATATTTTACTAAATTCTTTTTTTAATAAAAAACTTCCCTTACAGCTACTAGTATTTTCATTCATTTCAATATCATAAAATCCAATAGTACTATTCTCTTCTTTTGTATCACATTCCTTACTCTTAAATATTATTAATTCGTTATATATACCTTTCTCATTTGAAATAGGAGATAGACAATTTATAAATCCATAATTTTTTGTATCTAAATCACTCATAAACTTTTGTTTTAAAAGTGCTACCCAAGAATCTTCATAAATCTTCTCTACATTCGCTCCATGCGATATACTATCTCCTAATATATTCATACTAACAAATCCTAATTTATCTTTTTTTAAAAAGAATTCCTTTTTAAATATTATTTTATCTGATGTACTTTTCATATATCTCTTTTGTCCTTACTTTCATCTCCTCATTTTGGCTTCTCATTGGTTTTTTACAATATCCTGCATCAATACCTTGTAATGATAATAATCCTTTTAATGTTTGGTATAGTCCATTATCTAATACCTCACTAATAAAATCATTTACTTCATGTTGTAATTTTAATGCCTCAGTAATTTTTCCTTCTTTTGCTAAGTAAAATAATTCTCTTGATTTTTTTCCATTAACATTGAATGTTGATCCAATAGCACCATCAACTCCTAGAACAATTGCTGGTAACATCATCTCATCAAATCCTGAAAAAATAAGTTTATCAGGATATGTTCTTCTTATTCTTTCTAATAAATAAAAATCATTTGCAGTAAATTTCACTCCTATAATTTTCTTATTTTCAAAAAGTTCCCCAAATTGTTCAACACTCATATTTACTCCAGTTAAAAATGGAATAGAATAAATTATCATCTTATTATCTACTGAGTTTATTATTGTATTATAATAATCCTTTATTTCTTCAAACGTAAATTTATAATAAAATGGTGTTACTGCTGAAATTGCATCATATCCTAAGTCAGTTACAAATTTTGCAAGTTCTATTGATTCTTCAATATTTAAAGATCCAACTTGAGCAATTAATTTAACTTGTCCTTTATTCTCTCTTGCTGCAATTTCAAATATTCTTTTTTTTGTGTCTGTTGAAAGCATAAAATTTTCTCCTGTACTACCTCCAACATATAACCCATCAATTTTACATACATCAATATTGTGTCTAATAATTTGTCTAAGCCCTTCTTCATTTAAACTTCCATCTTCTTTAAATGATACTAATAATGCTGAATAAATTCCTTTCATTTTAAAACACCTTCCTTATTTTTCTTTAATTATTTCTTTAACAAATCGTTCTGTTATCTCCTGTGGTCTAGTTATTGCTCCTCCAACAACTGCACAGAATGCTCCATTTTTTAATACTCTTTTCAATTGCTCTGGATAATGTATTTTTCCTTCTGCTATAACAGGAATTTTCAAAATTTTTGATAATTCTTCTATAAGTTTATAGTTTGGTCCATCTATAAACTCACTATAATTTGTATATCCTGCTAAAGTTGTTGAAACACAATCTACTCCTAATCTCTCCGCCTCTATGCCTTCATCTAACGTAGATATATCAGCCATAACTATCCTATTATTTTTTTTTATCAATTCTATTAAATCCTTTACATTTTCATTATTAGGTCTTTTTCTTTCTGTCATATCTAATGCTATTATCTCACATTTAGTTTTTATTAATTCCTCTACCTCTTTTTTGGTAGGTGTTATATATATCTCTGAGTCTTCATATTTCTTTTTAATTATACCAATTATAGGCATATCTATTACTTTTTTTATTTCTTCTATATCTTCTATCCCTTGGGCTCTAATTCCAGATGCTCCTCCTTCTTTTGCAGCAATAGCCATCCTAGTCATTATATATGAACTATGTAGTGGTTCATCTTTTAATGCTTGGCATGATACTATCAATTTTCCTTCTAGACTTTTTAAAATATTATCCATTTCTCTCCCTCCTTTCACTTTATAGCTTTATTATAAGATTTATTTTTTCATTTTTCAATATTATTTTCATTTTTTGAAATTAATTTTTATTTTTTTATTATTAATGAAAAATATTTTATTTTAACAGTTTATTTTTTGCATTTTGATTTTTTTATTTCTATAATTAAATCATAAAGTAAACGTTAACAAAAGAAGGAGGTTTTTTAAATGAAATCATATTCCCCTATTAACTACATTATTATTGTTGTTTATTTACTTGCTGTTTTTGCTATTGGATTAAGTTTTTCCCGAAAAAAACAAGGTGGTAAAACATTTTTCAAAGGTAATGATGGTACTATACCTTGGTGGGTTGCTGGAGTTAGTTTAGTTGTTACTTTATTAAGTCCTATATCATTCTTAACCCTAGCTGGTAAATCTTTTATGACTGACTGGGAAGCTTGGCTTGGACAACTTGGTATTTTCATTGCCGTTCCCTTAACTATAATCTGGTTCTTACCAGTTTATAAAAGAATGAAATTAGATACTGCATATGAATATTTAGAAAGACGTTTTGATAGAAAACTTCGTTTTTTAGGTAGTTCAATGTTTATTATCTTTCAGATAGTTAGAAATGCAATCATAATGTATTTGCCTGCTATCGCTTTAGCATTTATAACTCATATGAATATTGATGTCTTAATCCTGATATTTGGGGTAATTGCTGTTATTTATTCTGCTTTCGGAGGTCTAAAAGCTGTTTTATGGACAGATTTTATACAAGGTATTGTTCTTACTGCTGGTGTACTTTTTGTTGTGTTCTATTTAATATTCTCTGTAAAAGGTGGTTTCTCTCAAATAATTTCCACTGGAATCGCTAGTCATAAATTTTTAAATACTTCTCAAATGATGTCTGTAAGTATTTTTAAAAATGGTTTACCTATCGTTATAGTTGGTGCTGGTTTATCTACTCTTGCCTCTTATATTTCAAGCCAAGATATGGTTCAACGTTACATCACAACAGATGATTTAGGTAAAATGAAAAAAATGACTTATTTAAATGGTATTATGTCTATTATTGTTGCTTCTTTATTTTTCTTTGTTGGTACTGGAATGTTTGTATTTTATAAACAAAATCCACATCTATTAATTGCTGCTCATGCAACTGAAGATAAAATTTTTGCAAGTTTTATTGTTAACCAATTACCAATAGGTATTTCTGGTTTACTTATTGCAGCACTTTTTGCAGTAGGTCAATCTAGTCTTTCTTCTGGTATTAATGGTATAGCTTCAACATGGACTTTAGATTTAGCTAAATCATTAAAAACAAATTTCACTGACGAACAAGCTACTAGATATGGTAAAATTTTATCTTTTGCTGTAGGTGCATTCTCTATCATTCTTGCTATAGTTTTTGCTAATTCTCATATAGAGTCCATGTTCAATTTCTTTAATGGATTTGTTGGAATTATTTTAGGATTAGTTGGTGGTCTATTTGGTTTAGGAATACTTACTAAAAAAGCTAATACTAAGGGTGCTATTGTAGGATTTATTGTCTCTTTAGTACTATCCGTTTATATAAACTATTTTACTAAAGTAGATTTTTGGGCATATTCAATTATAAACATTCTAACTGTCATCGTTGTTGGTTATATAGCTAGTTTCTTCTTTAAAGATAATAAAGCTACTCAACGTGAAGATTTAAATAAAATCACTATATATGGCTCATTAAAGAAAAATAAAGTTAATTCATCAAATTAACTTTATGAATATAAAAGAGTCCGTCTTAAAGGCGGACTCTTTTATATATTTATCATACTTATATTATTCCTCAGTTATTACTAACTCTTCTTTAGTTTTAAACTTTTCTAATTTTATTCTTGCAAATTCTTTATCTTCTTCGCTGAATTCATTTTTATATTTCTCGCTTAATATTAATGTTTCTATTGTTAAATCTTCTCTTCCTACTTTTATAAGTTCTTCAACATTTTCTGTATCTTCATTACTTCTTACTATTTCTTTTAGTGATAAAAGTGCTCCCTTACTATTAATCATTTGAAACATTTTATCAAATTTAAAACCTGGCATTAGTCCCGCTTCTCTACAAACTTCTATGATATCGTTATACAATTCAAACAAATTTCCCCACTCCTTCATTTTAATACTTATAGTTTATATCCTTTTTATTCTATTTATTCTTGTAATTATAATTTATTTTTTTGAACATATGGTTACATAATAATGTCTTTATAGTGTCTTTCTTGATTTATTTAAAAATCATTCACAGTATCTACTTCTTTGTTTAATATTATTAACTTATATAATCATTTATATTACGAAATACTATTACATATTACTGTAATTTTTTTAAGGAGGTATTTTTATGAAAGTTAGAAAAACTTTTACTTGTCCATTAGAACTTTGTTTTGACATTATCCGTGGTAAATGGAAACCTATTATTATATGGAGACTTCGCTGTGGTAATACATCACCATCTCAACTTCAAAGAGATATTAAAGGTATCACTCAAAAAATGCTTTTAGAGCAATTAAAAGAACTTATTGAAGCTAAAATCATTAATAAAATTGTTTATCCTGGCTATCCTCTTAGAGTTGAATACTTTTTAACTTCTAGAGGAAAAGAAATATTAGAAGCATTAAAAATAATGCAAAAAGTAGGAACTGAATTCTTAAATGAATTAAAATAATTTTCAATTTAATAAATTAAAGTGGTATTTTTTTAATTCACTCATTATTTCATTGTTTTTATAATACTTTTTTTATTATTTAAGATTATTTTTGTTAAAACAATTTATTTTTACAATTTATGCATTTTTAGTTTTCTTTTTATTCATATTAAAGATGTATTATATAATAAGGACAAATGTATTTTATAGGAAGACATTTTTATATGTTCGTTAATAATAGATACGATTGATTAAAAATTTTAGGAGGAAACCTTATGTCAAATGAAAAAAATACTAAGTATAGTATATCTTTTTTCAGCTTTTTAGTTATGATTTTTCTAACTGTTTATGGGCTACCAAATGGTGAACAAGTTTATTACCAAATGGGATATGCAGCAATTACATACTTAGTAATAGCCGTTATCATATTTTTTATACCTTATTCATTTATTGTTGCTGAAATGAGTTCAGCTTTTAAACATAAAAAAGGTGGAATATTTTCTTGGATGTCTGAATCTGTAAATGAAGGTTTTAGTTTAGTTGGAACTTTCATTTGGTATGGATCATTCGTTGTTATGTGGTTCTCAGCTTCATCTATATGTATTGCAATTTCTGTTGCAATCTTTGGAGTAGATACAACCTCAACATGGCATTTCTTGGGATTTAATGCACCTGAAACACTAGCTATCGTTGGTGCTATATATATGATAGTAGCGGCTTTAATTACTACTAGAGGATTAAAAAGATTATCGTTTCTTTCTAATATATCAATTGTAACAGTTATTGTTTCACATATTTTAATATTAGGTGGTGGTATCCTTTTATTTGCTTTATCAGGATTTAAGCCAGCTCAAGGATTTGATTTTACAAATATACATTCTTATTTTTATGGACCAAACCCTAGCTATTCATCATTTTTACCAGCACTTGGATTCTTAGTATTTGCTGTTTGTATCTTTGCTGGAATGGAAAATAGTGGTGGTCTTGTTGACCAAGTAAAAAATGGTAAGAAAAATGTACCTAGAGCAATTTTTGTTGCTACAGTACTTATTACAGTACTTTATATAGGAACTGTTTTAATTTTAGGTTTTGTTTGTAACTGGAATGCAACTTTCAATTCCTCTAAAGTTAACCTTGCCAATTTCAGTATTTATATAGTTCAACAAGAATTCTTTAGGCTTGGTACTTTACTTGGATTATCGCCATCACAAGCATTAGGACTTGGTGAATGGATTAATAGAATTACAACTATAATCGGATTAATTGGATTAACTTCTATCCCATTAAGACTTTATACACCAATCAAGCACATGTTCGAAGGTCTACCAAAAGGAATGTTACCTGAAAAACTTCAAAAAGTAAATAAACATGGAATGCCTGTTTATGCAATTCTTTTACAAACTGTAATAGTTGTATTCTTTGTTTTACTTTTAGGATTTGGTGGTGGAAATGTATCTGAGTTATTTAATAAAATGACTCTTATGACATTCGTTGCTAGTACTGTTCCAATATCATTTGTTGTTTTTGCTTATATTAAATTTAAAATGAATGACAATATCAAAAAGGAGTATACTTTCTTTGGTAAAAAGACAGGTATCGTATTTGCATCAATTTGTTTCGTTGTAGTAACTTTTGTAAACATATATTCTATGATTGAACCTGCATTAACCGGCAGTATTTCTAGCAGTCTATGGGTTGCAGGTGGTCCTGTATTCTTTGGATTGATTGCTTTTATTCTTTATAAACGTTATAAACGAAGAAAAGAAAAAGGATTAATTAGTGATGAAGTTGATATCACTGAAATTGATATAGTTGAATAAAGGATGCCTTAATGGCATCCTTTTTTTATTTAATATATAACTTTTCATTTTTATCTAACGTCTTATCTATATAAATTTTATACCATATAATATATACAATTATAGTCCATATCTTTCTACTATAATCTACCCTTGTTTTTTTATGTAATCTTAAAAGTTTTAATGCCTCTTTTGTATCTATTTCTTTTACTGGATTACCTTCTATAATCTCTTTTGCCCAATCATAAAGTTCATTTTTAAACCATAGTCTTAAAGGAACAGGATATCCTAATTTTTTCTTTTGATACACTTCTTCAGGTAATATTCCTTTAAAAGCTTCTCTTAACATATATTTTGTTGTAAACCCATTTATTTTATCTTCTCTTTCTAATTTAGATGCTACTTTAAATACTTCTTTATCTAAGAATGGTACTCTAAGCTCTAAAGAGTGTGCCATAGACATTCTATCCGCTTTTGCTAAAATATCTCCAACAAGCCATGTATTTATATCTATAAACTGTCTTTTAGCTACATTATCTAGTAGTTTTACTTTCTCAAAATATTCTCTTGTAATTTTCTCTGATTTTAAATTTCTATCATAATTTTTTATTATTCTAGACTTTTCTCTATCTTTAAATATTCTTGCATTTCCTACATATCTCTTTTCTAAATCCGTACAACCTCTTTCGATAAAGTTTTTTCCTTTAATATTATTAGGTACTATCCTTATACTTGCTAGCATTACCTTTTTTATCCCTTTTGGAATCTTCTTAAATATCTTTAATGAATTATCCTCAGTATAAATATTATATCCACCAAAAAACTCATCAGAGCCTTCTCCTGATAAAACAACTTTAAACTTTCCACTTACTTCTTTGCATATATGATATAGTGGAATTATTGATGGATCTGCTATTGGTGAATCCATATGATAAATTATTTTAGGTAACTCTTCTATAAAATCTTTACAACTTAACTTTACCTCTTTAAAGCTTATATTAAACTTCTCTGCAAATCTTTTAGCATAAGGTGTTTCATCATACCCTTCAACATCAAATCCTATGCTATATGCAGTTATATTTTTATTTAACTTCCATGCTAAATATGTTGTTATAGATGAATCTATTCCACTTGATAAAAAAGTTGCAACTGGTACATCTGCTATCATATGCTTCCTTACTGAATCATCTAAAACCTTATATATCTCCTTTTTTAAACTCTCTTTATTCTTCTTATGTTTGGGTGATAATTTTACTTCACCATATCTTTTTACTTTTAACTTACCTTTTTCTTTTATTAATACACATCCTGGCATTAATAATTTTATCTCTTTAAATAAAGTTTTTTCTCCTGGTATGTATTGAACTGTAAGATAATTATTTATTTCTTCTTTACTATATGTAAGTTTCTTATTTAATTTAACTAAAGCTTTTAACTCTGATGATATCCAAACTTCCTCTTCATCTTCTAAATAATAAAGTGGCTTTATTCCAAATATATCTCGATATGCTAATAATCTATCTCTTCCTATATCATATAATACAATTGAAAACATACCTCTTAAATGCTTTATAAACTCTCCCCCATACTTTTCATACATAGCACTTATTACTTCTATCTCAGAATTTGTTTTAAATTTTCTCCCTTCTTTTCTTAACCTCTTTTTTAATTCTAAATAATTATATATTTCTCCATTAAAAACTATTATATATTTATCTTTATATAAAAAAGGTTGTGCTCCACCTTTTATATCTACTATGCTAAGCCTTCTAAACCCAAATATTACCTTTTCAGTTTTTGCTATCTTAAAATCATCTGGTCCTCTATGAATAAGCTTCTCAGATGCTTCACGTACCTTATCTTCATCTTCTTTTAAAATTGTATTCTTAAATAAAGTTATAAAACCACACATAAAAAATTCCCTCCACAACTTTGATATTCAACCTTATTATTCTCAAATTTCCATAATTTATACATTGTTTCTATACTTCTCTATAAAAAAAAACCCGCCTAAGCGAGTTTCCTAAAAATTTTAATTTTCAATTTAATACATATCAACTCTATTTTCGCCTTTATATCTAGCAAAACCACCTTTTATATTAATAGTATTATAACCCATAGCATTTAACTCATCACATGTTCTAAAGCTTCTAGCTCCAGAATGACAAAGAATATAATACTCGTCTCCCTCATTTAAATATTCCTCTGGATATTGAAGAAGTTCAAGCATTGGAACATGCTTAGCATCTGCTAAAGTCCCTGATAGCATTATCTCTCCTTTATCTCTTATATCTATTATTTTTACGTTATCTATAATTTTGTCTATATTATTAATATCTACCTCTTTAACAACTGAACTTACTACTTCTGACATATTTTCTTCCTCCATGTATATATACTAAAGATTCAGATGTAGTTAACACTCCACATGAATCAAGTCTCATTTTATTTTATAACAATTATTCTCTCTTTGCAAAGTAATAAAGCACTCTTAAAATAGATAAGAGTGCTTCACTGTTAAATAAATAGATTAGATGTACTTTCTTCTGCTTCTCCTAGATAGTATCCTACTCCACCATATTCAATACCATTCATTAATTCTTCTTCCTTAATTCCCATTACATCCATAGACATTGTACATGCTACTATTTTAATTCCACTATCTATTGCATTTTGAATAAGCTCTTCTAATGATTTTACATTTTTCTTTTTCATTATTCCTCTAATCATCTTAGAACCCATTCCTCCCATATTCATTCTAGAAAGACCAAGCTTTTTACTTCCTCTTGGCATCATACGCCCAAACATTTTTTCTATTGGACTCTTACTTACACTTATTTTCTCATTTTTTCTTAAAATATTAAGTCCCCAGAATGTAAAGAACATAGTTACATCTTTGCCCATAGCCTTCGCTCCATTAGCTATTATAAAAGCAGCTATTGCTTTATCTAAATCTCCACTAAATACAACCATTGTTTGACCATTTTTCTCTTCTCTTGTAACACCTATTTCATTAATTTTTTTTTCCTTATTTCCTTTTAATATAGTTGCATTTACTATACCCTTATCCTTCTGTACATCTATTACTGTATTCCCTGTTCTCTTTGCCCATGCTTTTACATCTTTAAAAAATCCTACATCTGATGCACTTGCTTTTAATATATCACCATCTTGTAAGTCATTCATATATCTGTTAACTTCCATTAATGGACCAGGACAACACATTCCTTGAAGGTCTACCTCCTTTATATTTCCTTTAGGCTTTTTTTCTTCTTCACTCACTGCACATTCCTTTCCATCATCTTTAAAGTCAAAACTTTCTGCTTTATACCCAAATGTTTTATATGCTTTATATCCGCCTGATAGATTTCTTACATTGAATCCATTATTTCTTAAAATTCTTTCACCAATCCATCCTCTTACACCAACAGCACAATAAATTACTATATCCTTACTTTTGTCAAGCTCTCCAACTCTATCTCTCAATGTATTCAATGCTATATGAACAGCTCCATCAATCATTCCATTTTGAACTTCTATATCTTCTCTTACATCAACTAATATAGTATGCTCTTTATCTAAGTCTTTAAGTTCTTCTACTTGAATTAAAGAACTTAATCCTTTTTCTTCATTATCCGCAATAAATCCAGCCATATTTGCAGGCGATTTTGCTGAAAGATATGGTGGTGCATATGCAAGTTCTAACTCTCTTAAATCTTCCATAGTTCCTTTTAATTTTATAACTGTACTAACTACATCTATAAACTTATCTACACCTTCTACACCTACACATTGTGCACCTAACACTTTATTATCCTCTTCTCCATATAGAACCTTTATAGAAAGCCCTGTAGCACCTGGATAATATCCTGCATGTGTCATTGGATATAAATAAATTTTTTTATATTTAATTCCTTTATTCTTTAATGTTCTTTCATTATTTCCAGTACTTGCACCTGTCATACTAAATGCTTTTATTATTGAAGTTCCAAGAGATCCTTTATATATACTTTCAAGACCTGCTATATTATCAGCAATTATTCTTCCTTGTCTATTTGCAGGTCCTGCAAGCGGCATAAACGCTATATCTCCATTTACTATATCTTTAACAGCTACTGCATCTCCTCCTGCATATACTCCATCCTTATTAGTTTTCATAAACTTATTTACTAAAATATGCCCTCTATCACCAAGTTCAATTCCTGATTCTTTTAAGAATTCTGTATCAGGCATTACTCCAATTGCTGAAACTACAATATCTCCTTCAATCTCTTTTCCACTCTCTAATTTTACAGTTATCTTTTCACCTTTTTCAATAAACTCTACAACTCTATCATTTAAAGTTATACTAACATTATTATCATTCATTTCCATTTCTAAAAGTTCTGATATTTCTGAATCAAAAGGCCCTAAAATATGTGGTGCTGCTTCAACTAAATTTACATTGATATTTCTATGTGTTAAGTTTTCTGCTACCTCAACACCTACATATCCTCCACCTATAACAATTGCACTTTTAACTTTATCATTATCTACTTCAGCCTTTATTTTATCCATATCATTAATAGTTCTTAATGTATAAATTTTTTCACTCTCTATTCCCTTAATATCTGGTCTTATTGGTTTTGCTCCTGGTGCTAATACTAAATAATCATATTGTTCTTCATATTCTTCACCATTTTCTTTTCTTACAACAATTTTTTTATTTTCTGTATCAATTTTTATTACATTACTTTTAACTCTAACATCAATTCTAAATCTATCCATTAACTTTTCTGGTGTTTGTAAAATTAACTTATCACGTGTTTTTATTACTTCACCTATATGATATGGAAGACCACAATTTGCAAAAGATATATAATCACCTTTTTCAAACATTACTATATCTAAATCTTCTCTTAATCGTCTAAGTCTTGCTGCTGTACTTGCACCAGTTGCAACTCCGCCTACAATTAAAACTTTCTCTCTACTCATCTTACTATCTCCTTTTTATATCTTATTATTTACAAAATTTATTTTTCTACTCAATAATTAATATATTCAAATATTACGATATAGTTTCTATTTTGTCAAATTACAGTGCCTAAATTTAATCTAGGCACTATCTCTATACTTTTAATATCTCTATATCTCTAATAAATCTATTATTTTTTCTACTCTATCATCTATTACCTTATAATTTATCTCAAGTCCATGTCTTTCACCTTCTATTACTTTAGCTGCTCTAAGCTTTTGTAAATGCTGTGATATTGTTGATTGAGGCATATTTAAACAGTTTTGCATAAAACTAACATTACACTCACCCTTAGCAAGCAATCCTCTAACTATACAAAGTCTAACTGGGTGAGCTAGTACTTTTAAAAATTCTGCAACATCATTTAAATTTTTATAATCATTATCCATTTTCTCCACCTTTACCTTTTATCTATATACAGTTTCTTCTTTGCTTTTATACAAACAAGTTTCAACACCATTATTTTCTATTCCTTTTCCCCAAGCTGTAGTATTAGTCATAGCACTATACTTAAGCTGTTCTATATTTGAATATTTAAATATATTTTTATTTTTAAAGTAGTAGTGGACTCCTATCCCTAAAACTATTATTACTATTATTAATAGTTTAAAAAAGACTTTTTCTCTTTGCATCTTTTTCCCCCTATTTTGCCCCTTTTCCTTTGCATTATATACTATTCCCTATAATAATATATATCTATAGTCTAATATTCTATTATAATATTTGTCAATTCTATATATTTAATTCCATATGAAGAACAACCTTATCTTCTCCATCATAATTTCTAATAAACTCTGATGATTCCTTAAATCCTAGCTTCTTATATAACGCCTTTGCTCTCTCATTAGTTTTAAATAAATCTAATGTTATCTCTTTTTCTTTTATAGTATTTTTCAACTCATCTATTCCCACTTCTAATAACTTTTTCCCTATTCCATGCCCTGCATAAGCATTTCCTACATACAAAAATGATACCTCATTTTCATTTAAACAAATAAATCCTGCTATAATTCCATCTACTTCTGCTACTATATTTTTTCCTTTTTTGAACTTCTCAAACTTAGGCTTATCTTTTTCAAATTCAATAACATTACCTAAATTAGCCGTTGCAAGTTCTCTTCTTCTACCATCTATATATAATTCCTTTATTCTCTCTAAATCATTTTCAGTATATAGTCTTATTTCCATCTATTCCACATCCTTCCTGTATTATATAGTAAAAGCTACCTTAAATTAAAAAATTAATTTTAAGATAGCACTTTTTTACTTTTTCTTCATTTTATAAAGATTAACCATATTTATTATGACAATAAGTCCATTTGATATTGCAACTGGATATGCCTTTATTATAATTCCGTATATAACAAATACTATACATCCAATTGAATTTACAATTCTAAGTTTTGTCATTGATGTAAAAAGTAATGATACTACTATTAGGGCTGAAGCTATATATCCTATCCAATTTATTATTTCACTCCACACTCTATAAGTCACCTCTTCCATTATTTTATCTAAATGTTTACATCAAGTATTATACATTATATTGCTAACTTATAAAAATCCTTTTATTACCTATAAATTCATATTAATCTTTAATTTTTATTTATTTGTTTCATTTTTTATTTTTTTAAAAATAAATATTAAACTATCTTCTTTTATTATTTTAGCAAAACTTCTTAATGAAGCTTTGCTATTTAATAATAGTATAACAAATTCAATTTTTTCATTTGTTACAAAAAAGTAATCTTTAATATAACTTTTTAAGAACTATATAACCTTTAGCCTTTCAAGACATTCTAAAAAGATTCCTTTGTCTATAGCTTTTGCCCATATTCCATCTGAAAATCTTTCCATTCTTAAAAAATATGTTAAAACAGTTCCTATTTCTTTTTCATTTAATTCACTTATTTTTGCTAAATCTATCTTCTCCATATTTGTACTATATGAATAATCTACCATATCTGTCTTTGTAAATTCATCTAAGAAATTTAAAACATTTATATTATAATCATAATACCTAATTATCATAGAACCATCAATTGGCGTTTTCAACTCATAGTAATCTCTCTTTCCTTCCTTAAAATAATCCAAATACTTCAATAGCTTTTTCTTATTTCCCATCCCAGTTCCCTCTTCTTTCAATTTATTACCATTAATTTTACTATATATTGCCAATAATTTCAATATTTGATAGCTATATTCTTATATTATTCCAATTTAAAAGTTCTGATACTTATTTTTTTAAATATCTTCAGGGAAAAGAAGGATTTTTTTCATTTTTATAGAATTTACTATTTAAAGAATATACTTTGGGTCTTTAAAATATCAACTACTACTCGTGTTTTAAAACTCTAATAGGTATATTCTTTATTTTTGTTTGCTCAACTTTAATTGCATCATAAAAATTACTACTGATCCTACTGCCATAAATATTACACCTATATAATTGTGTGGATCTAAAATTGACATATCATGAATTAATATTAATGCCAATATTGGTGATAGTACTGGCTTTATAAAGAATATTAATGATGACATAGTTGCACTAGTATTTTCCATTACCATAAAGAATAATGCAAATGATATACCTGATACAAATATTGATATATATAAAAGTAGTATTATATTGTGCATACTAATTCCATGTAATATTGGAATATTGCTAAACATTGATAAATTCTTGCTTATCATAAAATTAGAGATACTTTTTATATGAGATAATCCAATTATTATTAAAAGTTCTGCACTACCTATTAAAAAAGTAAATACAGTTACAGTTAGTCCATCTAATTTTCTCTTAACAATAGTAAATTTACTCATTATACTATATAAAGCAAAAGTAAATCCTGAAGCAAGTGCCATCATCATACTTGGAAGTGCACTTCCACTTAAATGAAATGGATTAATAACAAAAATTAATCCAATAAAACATATAATTAATCCACCTATAATTCCTTTTGTTATCTTCTCTTTAAATATTACACTTGCAAGTGCAATCGTAAATATTGGATTAAAACTAAATATAACAGCTATAATTGCTGGATTTGATCCTTTCATAACTACAGCCCCAGTAAATAATGTCATACTAATTATGATACATATAAATCCTGTAATTAAAAAATATCCTAAATCTTTTAAGTCTAATCTTCTTCCTTTTTTCTTTAATTTTTTCATTGCTAATGGTAATAATACTAATCCTCCTATAAGAAATCTTATAAAGTTCAACTGAATTGAATTAAATGCTCCATCAGTACATTTAATTGCTATTTCCATTGTGCTAAATAAAAATGTAGATATTAATATTAATCCTATATATTTTTTCATATTTTTTCCTTCTTTTCTTAATTTAATATACTAAGTTTACCTCAAGCATATTAATCCAATATTAAGTATATTAATTTTAAATTAACTTTAAATTATTTATCTTTAAGAAAAAAACTTCTATCTAAATAGAAGCTTTTTTTCTCAATTCTTATTTTATTAGGTCCTTTTAGATCTTTTCTTAAATCTCTTTTCCGATTAATTTTTTTATCATATTTTATTGAATTAGTTTCTATACATACCTTCTAATGTTGCAACTTCTAAAATGTGTCCTCTCATTGCATTATATAAGTCATTAACTAGGAATCCATTTTCTAAATTTAAATCTGTATCTAATGCGTATACTCTTAATTCATAAGTGTGTTCACAGTTTGGAGGTGCCATTCCACCATAGTTTGAAGCATCTTCTCTAGATAATGCATCTCCACCTAGTATCGGTGCTCCCCAGCTGTTAACTCCTTGAACAAAATTTGAAGTATTAGAAGCTTCTCCTTCTTCAACCTTAGTTTTCTTTAAATTAGCTCCTGCCCAATGAATCCAAGTGAATCCGCATACTGGAATTGCATCATGGTCATCTAAGATGAATGCAAAACTTTTAGTTCCTTCTGGTGCATTTTGAATTTCAAAATCAATTGAATGATTTGGCATTCCATTTAAAAATTTTTCTCCATGTTTTCCATGCTTATCATGGAAATATCCTTTTTCGTTTATTGAATTACTTTTAATTTTCATCATAATAAATTCCTCCTAAAATGTACATATCGTACTTATATTTATATTATGTAATTTTTGTTTTTTTATTTTGTTCCCTTGAACAATTCTTATTATAGACCTAGAAAACCTAAAGGTAAATTACCCACTTTTTTGTTAGCGTAAATTTAATTTTAAATTCTTAATTACTTACATTTTTGAGGCCACATACCACTCCCCAACAACTTCATCTCCATCTATTTCTATAAATGTAAGTTTACCATCACATTCATCTGCTGGTGTAAAAACTCCTGTATCTGTACAAATTACTTTTTTTCCAAATCTATTAGTTCTAATTCCTACTTTAGTTTCTTTTTTAAATGCATTTTGCATAGGAGTATGTCCAATTATAATGTTATACACTGAAGATCCAAAGTCTTCTTTTTTAAGTTCTTCATCAAAGGTATCAAACCAAAGTTGTCTATTTAATAAAAGCTCTTCTTTCATTTCTTTTTCTTTTAGTATTTCTTTTATTTTCTCTTTTGATGAGTTTATATCTACGTTAAAACCACCATGCATTAATAAAAATGTGTCATTTATAAATATATAATGTGGTAATTCTTTTATATAGTTATAAATATCCTCTTTATAATGCGGTCCTCTTTTTTTCATATCCTCAACAACTTTTTTACCATCATTTTTTGTCCAATCTTTTACTCTTTCATCACCTTCTATAGCAATTTGAAGAACATATTCATGATTTCCTTTTATATGAATTATATTGTCATGTGCTCTAATATAGTCGATAGTCTCAAAGCTTTTAGGTCCTTTATCATTAGTATCACCTATAACGTAAAGAACATCTTCTTCTTTAAAATTTATCTTTTCTAAGCCTTCTAAAAACTCATCAAAACACCCATGAACATCACTAGTTACAAAAATTCTCCCCATTAAAATCCACTCCTTATATTTATTATTTTAACTATATCAAATCTTTTTCTTAAATTCCAACTTAACGTAGTTAAGAATTAAGAATTGAGGAAAAACTCGCTAGAGTGCATTTTCGAAATAAAAAAGAAATTGGCGTTGCCAATTTCTTTTTTGTTTTGAATTTTAAATTAAATTTCCTCTTACTTATTAACTCTTCACTTAAATCCTTCTCTTTCAATAAAATTTGTCATCAGACAAATTTTAAACCCCCAAGAATCGCTTACGATTCAACCTAATTCTAATTTTTTAATTTCTAATTCTTAATTATCTTAAAGATCACATTCGCAAAGTTCTTCAAGTTTTTCCCTCAGAGTAATCTCTTTACTTTCACTTGCTAGTGTACTTATTGTGTCACCAGCCATTATGACCGTTTCTCCATTCGGGATGAGCACATCCCCTTCCCGTTCTATAGAAACTATCAGTACGTTCTTACCTAAGTCTACTTCTTTAAGCTTTTTACCTGCTATACTTGATCCCATACTAACTATATATGATACTACTACTTCACCTTTGTTTTCTTTAGCATATTCTTCTCTTTTAACTTCTGGTTCCATTGAATGAAGTCTTATTTTAAATAACGATTCATATACTGGATCACATCTTAAAAGTTCAGCTACCATATATGCAACACCACAAACTACAATAATTGGTCCAAATTGTGTAAATGATCCACTCATTTCACAAACAAGCATTACACCTGTTATTGGCGCTCTTACTATAGATGCAAACATTCCTGCCATCGCAAAGAGAATGAAGTTTGTTAAATATATTCCATCTAAATTAAAAAATTGTATTGAAATTTCTGCAAATATTAATCCTACTAATGCTCCTAATGTAAGTAATGGAAATAAAATTCCTCCTGGTGTTCCTGATGCAAAACTAATCATTGAAAATATAAATTTCGCTATTAATAATACAATTGCAAATTTTAATAATATATTTCCATGTAATGCTGAATCTATTAATGTTTTTCCACCACCTAAAACTTGTGGAATAAAAAGCCCAAAGAACATTGCACACACAAATGGAATTATCATTTTAAATTGCATTGGTAATTTTATTTTTTTATAAAGTCCCATAGTTTTTAATAATGACTTATTATATATTACTCCCGCTCCTCCAACAACTATCCCTAAAAGAATTAAATATCCATAATATTTAAAAGGAAGTGTCGCAAGTACATGAGAACGTAATATTGGTCTTTTTCCAAAGAAAAACCATGTTACTGCATCCGATGATACTGCTGCTGCTATTGCAGATACAAATAAAACCGGTGTAAATTTTTTATGTACTTCTTCAAGAACAAACATAACACCTGCAAAAGGTGCATTAAAAGCTGCTGCAAGTCCGGCACCTGCTCCGCTTGATATTAAAAATCTTTTTTCAATTTTTAGCTTTTTTGTTAAATTTCCAAAAAAATGTCCTACACTTGCACCTAATTGAATAGATGGTCCCTCTATTCCTAATGATAATCCTGAACCTATAGCTAGAACTCCACCTACAAACTTATAAATTATCAATTTTATTGGTGATGGTGCTTTAAAATATCCTGTTAAAATCCCCTCGATTTGTGGAATACCACTACCACTAATCATGGATTCATCTTTAACCATAAGCCCTACTATAATTCCTATTATGGCTAAAATTATTAAACCTATAATTATGTATAACACATGTTTACTCATAAAGTTATAAGCTAAATAAGTGTAGCCAAGTATATGATCTAATACCAGTCTATATAAAGATACTATGACCCCAACACCGATTCCAACAAGTACACTTTCAAGAATCACTCTAAGCTTTGAGGCGTTAATCATCCTCTCAATCTTGCTATCCATTTTTATCCTCCTATTTAATTGACTTGTAGATAAAATATGACTTAATTCAGATTATTTTGAAACTTGCCTAAACTAACTTATTTATCCTACATTAATATTATATATCTCTATAAACTTTTAACTCAAAGGATATATTATTAAAAAAATATAAACTTTTTTCTTTTTTATTTCTTTTTTTTACTTTTTTGTATTTTAATTGTAAATGTAAACCTTATCTTAGTATTTATGCTATTTCTAAGTAAAATATTATTTAATTTCACTCTGAATCTCTCTACTTTTTTTATAATATTTTACCCATTCTTATTCTTTTTTTATTCATATTATTAATTTTTTATTTTCCATATTTTTAAAAAAGTGTTACCTTTTTATTAATCTAAAGGTAACACTTTTAATTTTTATTTCATTAATTTACAAATATCATTTACAAAATCTGTTGGATCTTCTACACTTAATCCTTCCATTAATAAGGCTTGATTATAAAGAAGATTTACATAAAGATTAAACTTATTTTTATCCTTTTCATAATACTCTTTTATAGCCTTAAATACTTCATGATTTGTGTTTATTTCTAATATTTTCTCTGATTTTACATTTTCATTATTTGGCATTGCTTTTAATATTTTTTCCATTTCTATTGAAAGCTCACCTTCTGATGAAAGGCATACAGGATATTTTTTTAATTTAGATGAAGCTTTTACATCTTTAACCTTACCATCTAAAACCTCTTTTATTCCTGTAAATAAATCCTTATTTTCTTCATTTACTTTTGTTTCTTCTTCCTTATCTTCTATTCCTAAATCTCCTGAAGAAACTGATTTAAATTCTTTTTCATCAAAATTTTGAAGTGCTTTAATTGCAAATTCATCTACATCTTCTGTGAAGAAAAGAATTTCATAACCTTTATCTAATACCATTTCTGTTTGTGGCATTTTTTCTATTCTTTCAATTGACTCACCTGAAGCATAATAAATATATTTTTGATCTTCCTTCATTCTTTCAACATACTCTTTTAAAGTTACCATTTTCTTTTCACTTGATGAATAGAACATAACTAAATTTTTTAAATCATCTTTATTGGCTCCAAAATCATCATATATTCCAAATTTAAGAACTCTTCCAAATGACTTATAGAATTTATCATAGTTTTCTCTATCATTTTTTGTCATAGATTCAAGTTCATTTTTAATCTTATTTTTTATATTTTTAGCAATCTTTTTAAGTTGTCTATCATGTTGTAATAATTCTCTTGAAATATTAAGTGATAAATCTTGTGAATCTACTATCCCTTTTACAAATCCAAAATAGTCTGGCAATAACTCTTCACATTTTTCCATTATTAATACTCCATTAGAGTATAATTCTAATCCCTTTTTATACTCTTTTGTGTAATAATCATAAGGTGTATTTTCTGGAATATATAAAATTGAATTATAACTAATCATTCCATCTACACTTATATGCATATGCTTAAGTGGCTTATCAAAACCAAATCTTTTTTCAAAATAGAAATTATCATAGTCTTCATCTGTAAGTTCCTTTTTATTTTTTCTCCAAATAGGAACCATACTATTTATAGTTTCCTCTTCTTTGTATTCCTCATACTGGTCTTCTGAACCCTCTTTTAATTTTTGTTTTGTTGCATCTATTTTAATTGGATATCTTATAAAGTCAGAATATTTTTTAACTAAACTTCTTAATTTATATTCATTTAAATATTCATCAAAATTCTCATCTTCACTATTTTCTTTTAGGTGAAGTGTTATTTCAGTTCCAAAACTTTCTTTAATAGCCTCTTTTATAGTATATCCATCTACTCCATCAGACTCCCAAAGATATGCTTTATCAGAACCAAAAGCCTTAGTTAAAACTTCTACATGGTCCGCTACTAAAAATGCTGAATAGAATCCTACACCAAACTGTCCTATAATATCGTATCCATCTTTTAATTCATTATCATTTTTAAATTGAAGTGAACCACTTTTAGCAATTACACCTAAATTTTCTTCAAGTTCCTCTTCAGTCATACCAATTCCTGTATCTTTAATTGTAAGAGTTCTCTTCTCTACATTTGGTATAAGCTTAATAAAATAATCACCCTTATTAAAACTTAAAGTACTATCACTTAAAGTTTTATAATAAATTTTATCAATTGCATCACTAGCATTTGATATTAACTCTCTTAAAAATATTTCTCTATTTGTATAAATAGAGTTAATAACAATATCTAATAATCTTTTTGATTCTGCTCTAAATTGTTTCTTTTCCATCATGAAACATCTCCTTCCAAAATTTCCCTTTATTAGCACTCTATTTATTAGAGTGCTAATCCATAATTCTGTTATATCATATTAAAATTTTATTGTCAATAACTGTATGCACATAAAAAAATCTACAACTTTCACTGTAGATTTTTTTAGACAATATTAAAATTTATATAACTAAGGCTAACACATGAAATGCTCATTTAGAGTATTCTAAATGTATATCATATATTCTATTATACTATTAAAATCTCTTTTTGTAAACATTAGCATATACTTTTTATTTTTCTTTTACAATATTCTTATATCCTAAATAAGTTACTACAAAATATCCTGCATATATTACTATTATTACGCCCATTGTCATTAATGATGCATCAACTATACTTGATTTACCAAAATTTGCTATAAATTCTTCTGATACATATATTCCTATTGTTGAGTGAATTAATGCTAAAATTAGTGGTAATCCAAAGTACGTTAATGTTTGAGTAAATATAGTTCTATTTATCGATTTTTTAGATGCTCCAATTTTTCTAAGTGCTACATATCTATCATAACTATCACTTGCTTCTGAAAGTTGTTGAAGTGACAGTACCGCTGCACTTGATACTAGGAATATTACTCCTATATACATTGCTATATAAAGAATCATTGATGTCATTTGACTTTGTCCTTGCTTTGC